>CALXGU010000038.1 GCA_944387905.1 uncultured Clostridia bacterium | reverse complement strand
GCTTTGCAAGGATCTTTTACCGCAATTCGATAAATATCGGTCTGCCGATACTCGAGTGTCCCGAGGCTGTCGATGCAATAAACGAGGGCGATCAGCTCGAGGCGGATCTTGACAACGGCGTGATTTATAACAAGACAAGCGGTAAGGAATATAAGACTCAGCCGTTCCCGCAGTTTATACAGAATATAATACTGGGCGGAGGACTTGTGGAGTCTGTTAAAAAAGGCTTGATCAAATAAAGGGAGAAACTGTTATGGATTATAATATAGCACTTTTAAAGGGAGACGGTATAGGCCCTGAAATCGTAGACAGCGCTGTTGCTGTCTTAAATAAGATAGGTGAAAAATACTCACATACATTCAGCTTTACTGAATATCTGATGGGCGGCTGTGCCTATGACGCTACGGGCAATCCTCTGCCTGAAGAGACGGTAAAGGGCTGTCTTGACAGTGACAGTGTAATACTGGGTGCGGTAGGCGGCCCGAAGTGGGATACGCTTCCGGGACATCTTCGTCCGGAGCATGCGCTGTTGGGAATACGCTCAGCGCTCGGACTTTATACAAATCTTCGCCCGGCCAAACTGTATCCGGCATTAAAGGAAGCCTGTCCGCTTCGTGAGGAAGTGGCGGCAAAGGGTTTTGATCTGCTTATGATAAGAGAGCTTACTGGCGGCATCTACTTCGGCGAGCGCGGCAGACGCGAGGGGAAAAACGGTCCTGAAGCATATGATACCGAATGTTACAGTGAAATGGAAGTCGAGCGTATCGCCCGCGTTGCATTTAACTCAGCGCGTCTCAGAAATAAAAATGTGATATCCATCGACAAAGCGAATGTACTTGAAAGCTCCAGACTGTGGAGAGAAGTGATACACAGAGTGGCAAAGGAATACCCCGATGTCACCTGCACAGATATGCTTGTTGATAACGCGGCAATGCAGCTTATCAAGAATCCCCAGCAGTTTGACGTAGTTGTCACATCAAATATGTTCGGCGACATACTTTCTGACGAATCGTCACAGATAACGGGCTCTATCGGTATGCTTGCTTCGGCGTCGCTGGGAGACACAAAGCGCGGTCTTTATGAGCCAATACACGGTTCCGCTCCCGATATAGCCGGAAAGGGAATAGCCAATCCTATAGCCACCGTGCTGTCGGCTGCGATGATGCTGCGTTTCTCATTTAATCTTGAAAAAGAAGCAAACGTCATAGAAAATGCCATAAATGCGGTTCTCAACGACGGATATCGTACTGCCGATATTGTCGGCACATCTGATGTCACGCCGCTCACTACTGCACAAATGACTGAAAAAATCCTTGAAAAAATATAAATGAAGGTGAAATCAAATGCAGGAAATTAAAGTGACGCTCACACAGAACAAAAAGCAAAAACCTGACCCGTCATCGCTCGGATTCGGAAAGTATTTTACGGATCATATGTTTTTAATGGACTATTATGACGGTAAAGGCTGGGTAGACCCGCGTATCGTGCCGTACGGTCCGCTGCCCTTGGAACCATCGGCGATGTGTCTGCATTATGGGCAGGAGGTATTTGAGGGAATGAAAGCATATCGTCGTCCGGGCGGCGGCGCGGTGCTTTTCCGACCCGAAAAGAACATGGCAAGACTTAACGTCTCTAATGAACGGCTTTGCATTCCGCTTGTAGACGAGCAGTTCTGCGTTGAGGCTGTAAGAAAGCTTGTAGAGGTCGATAAGGACTGGATACCTGACGGAGAAAACACGGCGCTTTATATTCGGCCGTTTATAATAGCCGTCGATCCCGCGCTCGGTGTGCATCCGGCAAAGCATCTGATGTTCATAGTTATCATGTCTCCTGTAGGCTCCTACTATAAAGAAGGCATAAATCCGGTAAAGATTTATGTTGAAAGAAAGTATGTGCGAGCTGTAAAGGGCGGAATGGGCTTTACAAAGACTGCCGGCAACTATTCGGCATCGCTCAAGGCACAGGACGAGGCGGAAAAGAAAGGATATACTCAGGTGCTCTGGCTCGACGGCGTAGAGCGCAAGTATATCGAGGAAGTCGGCACGATGAATGTATTTTTCAAAATAAACGGAGAGATTATAACTCCGTCGCTTGAGGGCTCGATACTGGGCGGTATTACAAGAATGTCATGTATAGAGCTGCTAAAGGACAAGGGTTATAAGGTGACCGAGCGCAGACTCGCTCTTGACGAGGTGGTGCAGGCGGCTCATGACGGTACGTTGGAAGAGGCATTCGGAACAGGTACAGCAGCGGTTATTTCTCCGATAGGCCAGCTTATTGTTGACGATAATGCTATTGATATAAACGGCGGCAAAATCGGACCTGTGTCTCATCTGCTGTATGATACAATAGTTGGTATACAGAACGGTAAAGTAGAGGACACCTACGGCTGGATAATGAATGTATGATAAAACAAAAAAAGCAAAGGCTCAGCCTTTGCTTTTTTTGTACGGGGATTGAATTTATTTGTGAATTGATATATAATTTTTTATATTGCAAAAGCGGTTTGCTGTTTTGCGGGGATGCGCGGCGCATGCTGTTTTTATCAAAAATTATCTGCAAAATCTGTAAAGGAGAAAATATATGGAATATCGTATAGAGCATGACAGCATGGGACAGGTGCGTGTGGAGAAAGATAAGTACTGGGGTGCGCAGACGCAAAGAAGCTATGAAAATTTCAAGATCGGCACTGAAAAAATGCCGATGGAGATAATATGTGCCATAACCATGATAAAAAGGGAAAGCGCGCGGACAAATAACAGCCTGAACCCGGACAAAATGACAGATGAAAAAGCTGATGCGATAGTTACGGCGTGTGACGAGATACTGAGCGGCAGGCTGGACAAGCATTTCCCGCTTTCGGTATGGCAGACCGGCAGCGGAACGCAGACAAATATGAATGTGAATGAGGTAATAGCTAACCTCGCAAATGAGAAAGCGGGCAAAAATCTGCTGCATCCTAATGATGATGTCAATATGTCTCAGTCGTCGAATGATGTTTTTCCGTCTGCGATACATATAAGTTTTGTGCTCGCAGTTGAAAACGGTCTTATGGGCGCTGTCAATTCGCTTATAAAAACATTTGCGCGTCTTGAAAAGGAAAACGAGGGAATACTGAAAATAGGCAGGACCCATCTTATGGACGCGACTCCTGTTTTGTTCAGTCAGGAGATAAGCGGCTGGCGAAGCATGCTTGAAAAGTCAAGGGATATGTTATCAGATTCTCTTGAATATCTGCGTCTGCTCGCGCTTGGCGGGACAGCGACCGGCACGGGAGTCTGTTCTCCTGTCGGATTCGGACAGCAGGTTTGTGAGCGGCTTTCCAAAGCATTGAAAACCAAATTCAGTCAATCGGATAATAAGTTCTACTCACTTACATCAAAAAATGCTGTGGTGTTTGCGCACGGAGCGTTGAACGCCATGGCGGCAGACCTGTGGAAAATCGCAAATGACGTGCGTCTTTTGGCAAGCGGACCCAGATGCGGTTTGTCGGAAATAATCATACCTGCAAACGAGCCCGGAAGCTCTATCATGCCCGGCAAAGTCAATCCCACACAGTGTGAAGCTGTTTCAATGGTCGCGCTGCAGGTCTTGGCAAATAACTGCGCTGTTTCGACAGCGGCGTCTCAGGGCAATTTTGAGCTGAATGTGTTCATGCCGGTAATCGCATATGATTGTTTGAGTTCTGTACGCCTTCTTACAGGTGTTGTAAATTCTTTTAATGAGAACTGTGCTTCGGGTATCAAGGCCAATGTCTCAAAAATGAATGAAAATTTACAGAAATCTCTGATGCTGGTGACGTCATTGTCCCCGCATATAGGCTATGAAAATGCGGCAAAGGTAGCCAAATACGCATTTGATAATGATGTCACATTAAAAGATGCGTGCTTGAAACTAAAAATGCTGGATGCCGAGAGATTTGATGAAATAGTATCGCCTTTGGATATGACGCATGGGTATTGATGTTTTTATTAAAATAAATCAAAAAAGGCTTGAATGTAAAAGCCTTTGCAATTATAATATATAGGTTAGGACTGTGAGATCAGGCGCTGTGCAGATGCTGATATTTGCATAAAGCCGTTGACTTACGCTGAGTAATGCAAGAGTATTAAAAAATAAGGATATATGAGGATTAGGACAATGACGAAGTTTATATTTGTGACCGGCGGTGTGGTATCCGGTCTCGGAAAAGGAATAACGGCAGCATCTCTGGGCAGACTTCTGAAGGCTCGCGGCCTTAAGGTCGCAGCTCAGAAACTTGATCCGTATATCAATGTAGATCCGGGAACAATGAGCCCTTATCAGCACGGCGAGGTGTATGTGACAGAAGACGGCGCGGAAACTGATCTGGACCTGGGGCATTACGAGCGCTTTATAGACGAGGATCTGAATAAGTATTCAAATCTTACGACAGGCAAGGTTTACTGGAATGTACTCAACAAAGAACGCCGTGGTGAGTATCTGGGAGAAACGGTACAGGTGATACCGCATATCACAAGAGAAATTAAAGATTTTATATACAGGGTCGGCAAAAAGACTCAGGCAGATGTTGTGATAACAGAAATCGGCGGTACTACAGGAGATATAGAAAGCCAGCCGTTTTTAGAGGCGATACGTCAGGTCGGGCTGGAAGTCGGACGAGAAAACAGTCTTTTTATCCATGTCACGCTTGTCCCCTATATCCGAGGTTCTGAAGAACACAAGTCCAAACCTACTCAGCACTCTGTAAAAGAGCTTCAGGGCATGGGTATAAATCCGAATATAATAGTATTGAGATGTGACGAACCGTTAGAGGAGTCTATATTCAAAAAAATCTCATTGTTTTGTAATGTAAAACCGGACTGTGTTATTGAAAACAGGACACTTCCGGTATTGTATGAGGCTCCGATCATGCTGGAAAACAGCAATTTTTCGGATATTGTATGCCGAGAGCTCAATATACAGGCACCAAAGCCTGATCTCAGTGACTGGGATGAAATGCTGACGCGCATAAAAAACAGAGATAAAGAAGTCACGATCGGCCTTGTCGGAAAATATGTACAGCTGCACGATGCATATCTGTCAGTCGCCGAGGCAATACGTCACGCCGGATATGAAAACGGCGCACGCACACGTATAGAATGGATAGATTCAGAAACCGTGACAAGCCAAAATGTATCACAGGTGATAGGCAAGTGCGACGGTGTCATAGTGCCCGGCGGATTCGGCAACCGCGGAATAGAGGGAAAGATCGAGACCGCAAAATATTGCAGAGAAAATAATATACCGTTTTTGGGTATATGTCTTGGCATGCAGATATCAGTTATAGAGTTTGCCAGAAACGTATGCGGTATGAACGATGCCAATTCAGGCGAATTTGATGAGCTCTCAAAGCATAAGGTAATAGATTTTCTGCCCGATCAGCATGCAAATATAGATAAGGGCGGGACCTTGCGTCTCGGTGCTTATCCATGTAAGATAAAGCAAGGGACTCAGATGCACCGTTGTTATGGTAAAGATCTAATAAGCGAGCGCCACCGTCACAGATATGAATTCAATAATGATTTCCGTGCGGATCTGGAAAATGCGGGTCTTGTGGTGAGCGGAACATCTCCTGATGATTATATAGTGGAGACTGTTGAAATACCGGAGAATGACTTTTTTGTAGGCGTTCAGTTTCACCCGGAATTCAAGAGCAGACCGAATAAAGCCCACCCGCTTTTCAGAGAGCTGGTAAAAACCGCTCTTGACAAAAAAACAAAATAAAACGGAGGATAACAGTATGTTGACAGCAATAGTCGGAATAAATTGGGGCGATGAAGGAAAAGGCCGTATGGTTGATCTTTTGTCTGAAAAATATGACATAGTATGCCGTTATCAGGGCGGAAACAACGCAGGGCATACAGTAGTAAACGAGCGTGGTAAGTTTATACTGAATCTTTTGCCGTCCGGTATTCTTCGTGACAGTACTGTAAATGTAATGGGACCGGGTATGGTAATCGATGTCGAGCATCTTTATCATGAAGTTGAGAACCTTCGTAAGGGCGGAATTGCAATAACTCCCGAACACTTGAAAATCAGTCATATGGCTACTATCTGCATGCCGTACCATAAACTTCTGGACTGTCTTGAGGAGGACAGACTTGCCGACAAAAAATTCGGTTCCACACGCCGCGGAATAGCTCCTGTATATTCAGATAAATATATGAAAAAAACGATAAGAATGGGAGATTTGCTCCACTTTGAGTATATGAAAGAAAAAATATACGATATAGTTGAGTGGAAAAATCTTACGGTAGTAGGCGGTTATAAGCACGAACCGGTGTCGGCTGATGAGATGCTAGCGTGGATAGAGAAATACGCAATGCCGTTTAAGGACTATATCTGCAATACGACCGAATATTTGGGCAAAGCTGCCGCGGCTGACAAAAAAATAATGTTTGAAGCTCAGCTGGGTGCTCTCAGAGATATAGATTTCGGCATCTATCCGTATACTTCATCTTCATCGGTTATATCCGCATATGCGCCTATAGGAGCGGGTATACCGTACGTCAAGCTTGACGAAAGTATCGGAATAATAAAAGCGTATTCAAGCTGTGTAGGCGAGGGACCGTTTACATGTGAATTGTTCGGAGAGGACGGAGATAAACTGCGTGAAGCGGGCGGTGAATACGGCGCCGCTACAGGCAGACCGAGACGCGTAGGCGGATTTGACGTTGTCGCTTCGCGCTACGGCACTATGATACAGGGCGCGACCTGTCTTGCTCTTACAAAGCTTGATATCCTTTCATATCTTGAGAAAATACCGGTATGCGTGGCTTATGAGATAAACGGAGTGCGCACTGAAAGCTTTCCGACAGGACAGGATCTTGATATTGCCAAACCTGTATATGAGTATTTTGACGGCTGGATGAGCGATGTTTCAGGCTGCAGAAACTTTGAGGATCTGCCGGAGAACGCTAAAAAATATATAAATTACATACAGGAAAAAATGAATTGTCCCATTAAATATATATCTGTTGGAGCAGAACGCGAGCAGTATATAGAAATGTAGTAAAGCATAAAATGTCAGTAAGCTTTTTGGCGGGAGAATGGCATGAAATTCACAAAAATGCACGGCTGTGCAAATGATTATATTTATATAGACTGTACCGTTTGCGGTCAGCCTGACAATATGGAGCAGCTTGCTGCTGCACTTTCAGACAGACATACCGGTATCGGCTCAGACGGTGTAGTTTTGATATGCCGTTCCGATACGGCTGATTTTAAAATGCGTATGTTCAATGCCGACGGTTCAGAGGGCGCTATGTGCGGAAATGCGATACGCTGCGTGGGCAAATATGTATATGACCGCAGACTTACGTCAAAGACAGCTCTTGACATTGAAACGCTGTCAGGTGTAAAGCATCTCAACTTGTCAGTGTCAAACGGTAAAGTGGATACGGTGACCGTAAATATGGGTAAACCTGTTATACGCGGTAAGGGCAGGACCGATCCGGTTTTTTCTGAAATTTACTCTTATACTGATGTGTCAATGGGCAATCCGCACTGTGTTATATTTGTAAAAAATGTTTTAGATTTCGATGTTGAGGGAGTAGGCAGGCAAATTGAGAATATGACTCATCTTTTTCCCGACCGCACAAATGTCGAATTTGTACAAGTTATGGACAGTCATACTCTGCGAATGCGGGTATGGGAACGCGGCAGCGGCGAGACAATGGCGTGCGGTACAGGCGCATGCGCAAGCGTTGCGGCGGCAGTTGAAAACGGATCGTGCAGCGCTGACGGACCTGTTACTGTTTTGCTGAACGGCGGAAGTCTTGAAATAAAGCTTGATACAGATATCTTCATGACAGGACCTGCCGAATTTGTTTTTGACGGAGAAATAGATATATAATAATCCTGCGTAAAGGTTGCAACCTTTACGCAGGATTATTATTTGTATAGCTTCTTAAATTCACGCGGAGTTATTTTAAGAGTGTTTTTGAATACCTTGTTAAAGAACTTTATGTTGTCATAACCGCAAAGAGAAGATATCTCATTGATTTTTTTGTCGCTGCTTTCAAGCATGCGACAGCTGTGTTCAATTCTGATGCGCTGAATGTATTCCTCAAATCCCATACCCATTTCCTGCTTGAATTTTCGGGAAATATGAGAGAGGGAATAATTATATTTTTTTGCTATATCCGAAAGCCGTATTTTATCCGTATAATTATTTTTAATATATTCAGTTATCTCTATTATAACATCACTTTTACCTGTTTGCTTACTGCTTTTGCCTATTTTTCGCATTGTTGTAATGAGTATCTGCACAAACAGACAGCGTATATACTCTATATATCCGTATTTCTTTTCTTTGTATTCGTCCGCAAGCTCTGAAACTAGTTTAAGTATCTTACCGTCTTTGTCGGTAAAGGTTTTGCCTGTAGGAGAGGACTTTAGAGTTTTATAACTGAATCTGATAAGATAAGAATTGACGACGTCTTTGAAGCTGCGGTAACCTGTCAGGGTCCTGTCTATAAATTCGGGATAAAATAATATATTGATTATAACAAGCGGTTTGTCGGATATTGATTTATATTCATGCATTGTCCCATAGTCGACTATGAAGAATTCTCCGGAATCCACTATTGATATGTCACCGTCTATATTGTGTTCAATCGTTCCGCTTTTTACGTATGAAAACTCAAGAAAATCATGTCCGTGCATGGCACATTCATTTGTGGACGCTACAGAAATATGAAATTTATTTTCAGCGAGCTCTTTGAATCTGTATGTCATATCAAAATCACCCCATAAATCAGAAAAAAAGTTCCTTGTTTTATTATAATAATATTATTACAATAAAGTCAATATCATAGTGGAGGAAATAAACTATGCTTTATAAAAAAAATGTCGAGAAAGTTTTGCCTGAAACACTGTTCAAACATCCTACATCTGAGTACCGTGCGACACCGTTTTGGTCTTGGAATGCTAAGCTCGAAAAAAAACAGCTTATGAGTCAGATCGAGCATTTTAAGGAGATGGGATTCGGCGGTTTCCATATTCATCCCCGTACAGGGCTTGATACGGAGTATCTGTCAGATGAATTTATGGATATGGTGAAAGCATGCTGCGACAAGGCGGGAAAAGAGCAGATGCTTGCCTGGCTGTATGATGAAGACCGTTGGCCGTCAGGACCGGCAGGAGGAAAAGTCACTGTAAATAAAAAATACCGCCGCAAACGTCTTGCGTTGTTTACTGAGGATAAGGGGTGGAATATGCCCAAATCGGAGGCGATTGACGCGGGAGAGCCGTATTTTCTTGCCTGTTATGATATAGAGCTTGATGACGATGGTTATCTTCTGAGTTATAAAAGAATAGGCCGTAATGATGATGCTTCTGCAACAAAGTGGTATGCTTATGTGGTAAATGAAAAAGAGTCGACCTGGTTTAACGGTCAGACTTATATAGATGCTATGGATACCGAGGCGGTACAGAAATTTATAGAAGTAACGCATTGCCGTTATAACGATATTATAGGTGATCAGTTTGACAAAATTGTTCCTGCGATATTTACTGATGAGCCTAATTTGAATAATGAGGGCAGCTGCACGATTCCTACACCCGATTATAAGGGCGGAATAATAACCGGATGGACAAGATTTTTTGAGGAAAACTTCAAAAAGGCTTACGGTTACGATATATTGGATGAGCTTCCGAAGCTTTTCTGGATAACTCGTGACAGAAGCGATTCTGTTATAAAATATAACTATTTCGATTTTGCGGCAGAGCAGTTTTCAACTAATTTCTGCGGCCAGATAGGACAGTGGTGCGACAGTCATAAAATATCATTTACCGGTCATCTTCTGAGAGAGCCCGGTCTTGAAAGCCAGTCTATAACATGCGGAGAAACCATGCGCAGCTACGGTAAGTTCGGTATACCGGGAATCGATATGCTTTGTGACTATATAGAGCTTACTACTGCAAAGCAGACCCAGTCAGCTGTACATCAATATGGTAAAGAGGGTATGTTGTCTGAGCTTTACGGAGTTACCAACTGGGACTTTGACTTCAGAGGCCATAAATTCCAGGGTGACTGGCAGGCTGCGCTCGGGGTTACTGTGCGAGTGCCGCATCTGGCATGGCTTTCAATGGCGGGAGAGGCGAAACGTGATTATCCGGCGGCCATCGGATATCAGTCGCCTTGGTATAAGGAATACCCCATTATAGAGAATCATTTTGCGCGCGTCAATACAGCACTGACACGCGGTGTGCCTATCGTTAAGATCGGTGTTGTTCATCCTGTAGAGAGCTACTGGATATGTGCAGGACCTAATTCACAGATGTCGGTGAATGTAAATGCTCTTGAATCCGGATTTCAGAATATCACATCATGGCTTCTTGAATCGCACTTGGATTTTGATTATGTATGCGAATCACAGCTGCCGGTCATGTCAGATCCGAATAATCCGCTGAGTGTAGGAAAAATGAGTTATGACGCTATAGTGATACCCGGCTGTCTTACACTCAGAAAAACAACACTTGAATTTCTTGAGAAGTTTTCTTCAGTCGGAGGAAAAGTTATTTTTGC
>CALXGU010000037.1 GCA_944387905.1 uncultured Clostridia bacterium | reverse complement strand
GCTTATGCTTTTGCTCACATCCTCGACTTTGCTTACAAGCGCACCCATTGCTCCGAACAGAAACGCATAGAACAGATAGCCGAGAATACCGAACGCGGCAAACGAAATAAGTACGATTGCAGGTATATCCAGAACAAAATCAAGTATACCTCCCCAAACCGAGCGGTTCAGTCGGTATGACACTAAAACAGCACCGATTATGATTCCGCTCTGTATTATTCCTGCCGCGGCGCCTGCTATTACTTTTCCGAACAGCAGACTGTTAGGAGATGTTGAGGTCACAAGTACCTCTATTGCGCGGTTGCTCTTTTCGGTAGTGACAGATACCGCTATCATCTGCCCGTAGAAAATAATCAGCATAAAAACGATTATAACCAGTGCATAGCAGTAAGCGATATTCTGCATAGAATCATTGTTGAGAATATGCTCCGTTGAAGATACCGCAGGTTCGTACATCTGTGTGATTTCATCGATATCCAGACCGTGCTGGCTGCAGTAACTGATACGTGACATCATTTTCATCGCCTGATCAAACATCTGTATATCGTTATTGTATAATGTCTTGTTGTATATGTAATATGCGTATTCTGTCGGGGAGATGATTTCAAATCCGGCGTCTGCTTCACCCGAGTTTATAAGGTTTTCAATGCTTTGGGCGCTGTCTGTTTTTATAAATTGAGCACCGTTGAAAAATTGATTCAGTATTTCGGTGTCGGCGATGCCGCTGGGATCACAAAGAGCGTATTTGGCATCTGATTGATCAACCTGCTCGGTCTGTGCAGATGAATTGTCGTTTTGATTATCTTTATGCACAACCTGTACACCGGTTATTGACGACATATCAAATATTCTGGGCAGGCATAAAGCGGCAGCGGCAATAATCGCCAGAAGCAATGTAAAAAATACAAAGCCCTTGCTGGAAAAGTATTCTTTCAGTTCGTATTTTAAAATAACAAGGAACTTTTTCATTGTTCATCACCCGCCTTGTCCACAAAAATATCGTTGAGCGACGGTTCGTATGTACCGAATTTATCTATTTCTATATCGCTGTTTATGATCCTTTCAAGTATGGCTTTTTTGGATACATTATCAAAAGCTGTAAGGATAACGGCGGAATTGATCCTGCCGGTAACGGATAATATATCCCCCGCAAGCTCTTGCATTTTTCCGCTCAGAGCATCTAAATCGTAGTTTGCAGCAGACAGTATAAGCCTGTTTCTGCCGTATTGACGCTTTATTTCCCGGAGATTTCCGAAAAGTACTATTTCGCCGTTATGTATAATTGCGATACTGTCGCAAAATTCTTCAACATATCCCATCTGATGACTGGAAAATATGACTATTTTCCCGATCCCTATAAGCTCGTTTACAACATCTTTGAGCACCTGTGAATTTACAGGATCAAGACCGGAAAACGGCTCGTCCAGAACTATAATATCCGGATCCGACACAAGCGTTGCCGCAAGCTGAACCTTTTGCTGGTTGCCTTTTGAAAGCGTCTCCAGTTTTCTTGAGGCATATTCTGTCACCCCGATGCGCTCCAGCCATTTTTGAGAGCTTTTTACAGCGTCGGATCTGTTCATACCCTTGAGTCTTGCGAGAAAGACCATCTGATCCATGACAGTGCGTTTAGGATACAGACCGCGTTCCTCCGGAAGATATCCCATTTTATATTTACCCGGTTTAAAAAGTTTACCGTCCAAAAGTATTTCACCGCTGTCAGCTCTGAAAACGTCCATGATTATACGTATAGCCGTAGTTTTACCGGCGCCGTTTCTGCCAAGAAGCCCCAAAGCCTGCCCGCTTTTTACGTCAAAGCTTATTCCGTGAAGCACTTCTTTATCGCCGAAACTTTTTTTGACATTCCTAATTTCAAGTTCCATGCCGCCCTCCTTATTTATACTTCTTTGATTTTAATATAAGCAAGATAAAAAGTCAATAAAACATCTGTATTTGATTTATGACTATTCTTTCATAATAAGTTTTTCCGTGAGAACGGCAAGATTATGAACGGTTCTGGCATCGATATAATGTTCAATTTTTTCTGTTTGTTCAAGCTCATCATCACTGTTGTTGAGCAGACATAAAAAGCTGTGAATAGTCCGGTGCCGGTATAGAAGATATTCTCCTGTGCTTTTGCCTTTATCTGTTAAGGTTATGTATCCGTATTTCTGAAATTGTATAAATCCGTCGTTTTTGAGCAGATAAGCCATTTTATAGGCGGACGGCGGACGTACATGCAGGCTGGATGCCAGCTCGTTGATTCTTATGATGCCGCCTGACTGTGACATTCTGAAAATCATTTCAAGATAGTCCTCCATAGATGCGGTAAGTCCGCAGGTATGCTCGACATATCCTTTCATGGTAAAAAATTCCGATTCATTGTTTTTCATATTATTTACCGCCGGTAACATTTTGGTTGGGTTTGTAATAGAATAGCTTGAGGAAAAAAAGTTTCCTCAAGGAAATTATATTTTCGGAAGGTAATATATATGAACGGCAATTTGAGCCTTAATGATATAAAGCCGGGTGAGAAAGGCACTGTCAAAAGCCTTTTATCAGACGGCAGTATACGGCGCAGACTATTGGATATAGGACTGATCGAGGGCACGCAGGTGGAATGTATAGGCCGCAGCCCGTCAGGAGATCCGTCGGCATTTTTGATCCGCGGCGCCGTAATAGCAATACGCTGCGAGGACTGCAGAAATATATTGATAACGGCATAAATACAAGGGGGAACACTATGGGACTTACAAGCGCCTCTGTCGGTATAAAAGCGGTAGATCTCGGACTGAAAATAAAAAAGCAGAATGAAAATGATGCTGTCGTTGCGATAGCAGGCAATCCGAATGTGGGGAAAAGCACACTGTTTAATAATCTGACGGGTATGAATCAGCATACGGGCAACTGGCCGGGCAAAACCGTCGCCAATGCCCAGGGGTATTGTAAGACCTCTGAGCACAGCTATGTGCTTGTGGATATACCCGGAACCTATTCATTGATGGCACATTCCGCAGAGGAAGAGGTGGCACGTAATTTTATATGTTTCGGCAAGCCGGATGCAACTGTTGTAGTCTGTGATGCGACCTGTCTTGAGCGCAATTTGAATTTGGTGTATCAGACAATAGAGATATCAGAAAAAACGCTTGTCTGCGTCAATTTGCTGGATGAGGCAAAACGCAAAAAGATATCTGTGGATTTAAAAATGCTTTCAGATAAGCTCGGTGTTCCGGTAGTGGGAACAACAGCCCGCAGAAAAAGGACTTTGAATGATTTATTGCGTGAGCTTGACAGTCTTATAGACGGCAGGACCGCAAGCATACCCAAAACAGTTGTATATGACAGTGTTGTGGAAGATGCGATATCGATAGCAGAACCGGCAATTTCAAAAGCAGCAGGCAATAGCATAAGCGCACGCTGGCTTTCCCTCAAGCTTCTTGACAAGGACCCGTCGCTTATTCAGGAAATAAATAACAGTCTGGGCTTTGATATCATGTCAGACCCGGATGTATGCGAGGCGTTGAAAAAGGCGTCCGACTATCTTACTGAAAACGGCTATTATAGATCTGTGCTGAAAGACAGCATAGTGGCAAGTATAGTTCGTACAGCAGAGCATACGGCAAAGCAGACAGTAAAGCAGGCGGATTCAGGATATAACAGTATGGACCGGCGCATAGACCGTATACTTACAAGCAGAATATTCGGATATCCGGTCATGCTGCTGATGCTGGCATTGGTATTTTGGATAACGATAACAGGCGCAAATTATCCGTCGCAGCTTTTGTCGGATCTGCTGTTCACAGGACAGCAGCTGCTTAGTGATCTGTTCATCAAAGCGGGAGCGCCGGACTGGCTGCACGGAGCGCTAGTATTAGGCGTGTACCGTGTGCTGGCATGGGTAGTGTCTGTAATGCTGCCTCCTATGGCTATTTTTTTTCCGCTGTTTACTCTTCTGGAAGATGTCGGATACCTGCCCAGAGTCGCATATAATCTTGATAAGCCGTTTAAAAAATGCAAAGCATGCGGTAAGCAGGCGCTGTCAATGTGTATGGGTTTCGGCTGCAACGCGGCGGGCGTCGTGGGCTGCAGAATAATAGATTCACCGCGCGAAAGACTTATAGCGATACTTACAAACAATTTCGTTCCGTGCAACGGCAGATTCCCGGCGATGATAACTATGATAAGTATATTTTTTGTCGGAAGTGCGGGTATGCTCGACAGCGCTGTCTCAGCTCTGGGGCTTACAATAGTAATACTGCTGGGCATAGCCATGACGTTTATAATGTCAAGGCTTCTGTCATCTACGCTGCTTAAAGGTGTACCGTCGTCATTCACGCTTGAGCTTCCGCCGTACCGACGGCCTCAGATAGGGAAGGTGATAGTGCGTTCGGTGCTGGACAGAACGTTGTTTGTACTCGGAAGAGCAGCCGCTGTAGCCGCACCTGCAGGCCTTGTGATTTGGCTGATGGCAAATGTGACAGTGGCAGATGTGAGTCTGCTTAATCACTGCGCTGAGTTTTTAGACCCGTTTGCCAAACTGATCGGCATGGACGGTGTTATCTTAATGGCATTTATATTGGGTTTTCCGGCAAATGAAATAGTGGTGCCGATAATAATTATGGCATACATGGCGCAGGGCAGTATAATAGAACTGGACAGTATAGCGCAGATGCGTCAGCTGTTCACGGAACACGGCTGGACCTGGATAACCGCAGCAAATGTAATACTGTTCTCTCTGTTTCATTGGCCTTGCTCCACAACAGTACTTACCATACACAAAGAGACCGGCAGTCTTAAATGGACCGCGGTATCAATTCTCCTGCCTACCGTTACCGGTGTGGCTGTCTGCTTCTTGTTTACGCAGATAGCGCGGTTATTGATATGAAAGGGCGTTCTTTCAGCCGGCCGGCGGTATTTTATATAACCGCTGCCGTCAATGCGCTGACAGCGTTTATAGAGATTTATGCCGGCTTGGAATTTAACGATTACAGTTTACTATATGATTGGATCCTGCATATTCTTACTGCTCTGGCGTGCTTTATATGCGCAGTGCTCTCTCGTGTCGGATCCGGTAATAAAGAACACGAGATTTTCGATCTGCTTGCCGGTTTTCCTCAAATAAAAGAGATATACGGTATACACTGCTGTATTGTTGACGGCGAAATATATATTGATATCTGTATAGCTTATAATACATATACAGTAAAAGGCAGCGGCAGTTCTACTACACAGAGTATAGAAAGCGCGCTTAAAAGACGGTTTGGAGCAGACACGAAAATCAGTATAAATGTAAAGAATAACAGCTTGATCTGATCAGGGTATAATAAAAGCTTGAAAAAGCTTTGTCTTTGTGATAAACTTCAATACGGCATGTCGAAAGATGTGCCGTATTTGAAATAATCAAAGGAGGTTTGCTTTATGATACGCAAATTAAACAAGGACGACAAGGAATTGTATTTTGAACTCGTGGATGAATTTTATCATTCTCCTGCGGTCATCCACGCAGTTGATAATATGAATTATTCACGTACATTTGAAGAACTTATGCGTTCTGATGTATATACCGAATGTTTTATAATAGAATACGATGGAAATGTTGCCGGATTTGCTCTGATAAGCAAAACCTTTTCTCAGGAGGCCGGGGGACTTGTTGTATGGATAGAGGAAGTTTACATAAGAGACAGTTATCGTTCAAAGGGGCTGGGAAGCGAATTTTTTGAATATATAGAAAAAAACAGACCTGCCGCCCGTTACCGTTTGGAAATAGAGCCCGATAACATAAGAGCGCGTACGCTGTATGAAAGACTCGGTTATAAAAAACTTGATTACAGTCAGATGGTAAAGGATAAATAAAGTAAGTATAGCTTTGCAGCTGAAATAATTTTTAATATATATAAATAAAATTTCAAATAATATATTGACAAAAAAGAATTGTTTTGCTATACTGATTAAGCATCTTTTATTGGACCATTAGCTCAGTTGGTTAGAGCAACCGGCTCATAACCGGTTGGTCCGGGGTTCGAGTCCCTGATGGTCCACCACGTCGGAACGAGTTTGCTCGTTCCGATTTTTTTATGCCGGCAAAACTGAGCTCAGCGTGCGGTTTTTCCGATAAAAAAAGCTTTGAGCACCGCATTTCAGTGATCGGCTCAAAGCTTTTTTATTTAACAAGACTGCTTGAATAAGTAATAACTTACGGTATATAGTTTATCCATACAAGCATGTCACATTCTTCTCGGTTTGCAAAAAGATGGTATGGGATCAGCTTTATTCTAATCTTTTCGAAATTATTGTCAGCAGGCTGATAAAGCGCTGAAGTATTATTACGTTTGTATGCGTCAACAGCTATAACGCGGCAGTTGAGCTGTTGATTTACTTCAAAAGAAGGGTTCAAGTCGCGGCTTATGTATACATTGTGAAGTTTCACATCATTATCAGCACCTTCCATGCAGTATACTACAGGTCCGCACATTAGAGCCGCTTTTCCAGAGCAGTCATCTACCCGGCTGTCTGCGATATACAGCTTCGGAACAATGACAAATTCCAGCTCGATTTCTTTCGGGTCTTTTATATAAGCGTAACCGTTCTTTAATTCATAAGGATGATTAACTTTAAAATCATCGCACCAAAACGGAATTCTGAGAGCAATGGTGTCAACGCCCTGACACGATATTTTTGTGCTGCTGCCAATCGGATAATCGGTTTTTTGGCTGATTTTGACGTGCCCGTCATCATATTTGCTTTCAATGTATTGATGCACATAGAAAACATCGTCTTTCTTCCCGTATATGTACTTTTCCAGTGACGCTATAAAACGGTTTAGGTTAGGCGGGCAGCATGAGCAGCCAAAGACCTCTTTTCTCTGAGTAATAGGCAGCCTTTCGCCTTTGACGACTGATACATGGCGTGTATGGTTAAGTAAATTTATCTCCAGCGGATTTTCATAAAAGAAAGCCTTTCCGTCCAGAGATATGCCGGAAAGTACACCGTTATAAATCTCGCGTTCTATGGTGTCGGCATATATGGAATCTATTTCATTATGCAGCATTTTATCGGCAAAAAATACAAGACCGATAGAGGCGCAGGTCTCATTGTAGGCGGTTTCATTGGGAAGATCATACGGTACGGTAAACGCCTCTCCTAAATGGCTTGCACCGATACCTCCGGTAATGCACATTTTTTTAGTTACTATATCGTCGAACAGTTTTTTGCATACTGAAAACAGTTCACTGTCAGAGTCGCTTGCCGCAAGGTCTGCCATTGCGGTGTATAAGTAAACCGCGCGCACGGCATGACCGTCGGCTGATGTCAGCTCTCTTACAGGCATTTCGTCTTGGGCATACTTCTTGCTCAAAATATTATGTACTTCTTCATTATGTTTGCCGCGGTTATCAATAAAATATTTACACAGCTCAAGGTATTTTTTATTCTGAGTGCATCTGTAAAGTCTGAGCAGGGCGATCTCTATTTCTTCATGTCCCGGAGTCACAAACGCCGCGCTTTTTTCCTGTACAAAGACCTTATAGATATAATCGGCGTATTTGATCATAAGTTTTAGAAATCTGTCTTTTTTGCAAGACTCATAATACGCAACCGCCGCTTCTATGAGATGTCCGGCACAGTACAGCTCATGATTTTGCCGGTATTTGAACCGGTTTTCCGGTTCAACAACTAAGTAATAGACGTTAAAATAACCGCTCTCGTCCTGATTGGCCTCGATATCGTCAATAAGTTCTTCCAGCTTTGCCTCTAATTGTGGATCGTGGTGCTTTGCCAGAATGTATGCAGCGCCTTCCATCCATTTAGCAACATCGCTGTCCCAATAAATGTGAGGTTTGTTATCCATGCCTTGTTTCCAGTTACACTTAAAAGATTGTATGCGTCCTGTATCATAAAATCTTTTATATACAGCGTCTATGGTTGTATCGATATTAGTTTGCTGTAGTTTTTTCCAGAAACCACCGGTTATGTCGGTATTGTCAAAATTAGTGTTCATAGTATTGCAACCTCTCAAAATTATATAATACAACGCTTGACAAATGGATTCTAGCATATTCGAATATTAATTTCAATTATATTTTATGCTTTTTTATCAGTTTTTAATAAATGAAATTATTATGCTTTAAATTAAAATGCTTGCCTAAATGATTCAGTAATAAATACTCGGATTTTTCAAAACAGAAATAATAAAATTAATGTATGTGCATATAATATCGTGAGCAAAAATATTAAAAAAGATACTATTAGTTCATGGCATAAAAAAGCGAGCAATGTTTTGTAATTGCTGTTGACAAACTTTTAATAATATGCTAAAATTAGCTACGTTGTCGGTGTTGATTGATAATGGCCCGGTAGTTCAGTTGGTTAGAACGCTAGCCTGTCACGCTAGAGGTCGTGGGTTCGAGCCCCATCCGGGTCGCCATTTTTTGCCTCTGTAGCTCAGTCGGTAGAGCAGGGGACTGAAAATCCCCGTGTCGGTGGTTCGATTCCGCCCGGAGGCACCACCGATTTTGGTAAATTAAAGCTTATTTATATGGTGCCATAGCCAAGTGGTAAGGCCAAGGTCTGCAAAACCTTTATTCATCGGTTCAAATCCGATTGGCACCTCCAATGGGGCATTAGCGCAGTTGGTAGCGCATCACACTGGCAGTGTGGGGGTCAGGGGTTCAAATCCCCTATGCTCCACCATTTTAATTAAATAACAAGGGAGGCAAACAACGCAAAAGGTAGTCTACATAAGTAACAGCCGTGATTATACTGAGCAGAATGATATTAATGATAATAAATATCTTGTTCGTATAAATAAATTGCTGGAAGACGGCTGGACAATTTCGCAGATGAATACGCAGACAGTAGACGTTGATCCTAAGCTTGAAAATTATCTGCATAAAGAAACTCTCGTGTCATTTGTTGTTCTTGAAAAGCCTGAAGAAAGATAATAAAATGTCTTTGTCATATTAATACAGATTCAAGTCTAACCCTTGACTGAAAATTTTATGCATGTATCTTTATTGTCCCCTATTACAAACAAGACTTGGAGCTGGTTTGAACTCCGGGCTCTTTTGGTTTATTTAAATGAAATTGATCGAAAAAACTTGGTATTTTATTGTTCCCTTATTACCGCATGAAGCAGGTTGCGATTTTATCTGGATACAACGTTATTTTGTAGTGCACTGTTCAAACTATAATATTGTATTAGTTTTGTGCATATATTGATCTGCTTTAAACAAATCTATTGACATGATTTTAATTATACAACGTTATAAAAATATGTTGCATTTAAGGGGGATTATTATGTCACAATATAACTTTGTAGAGACAGATCAGGTTGCAGCTCCTGTACAAAAGCTGAAAACCAACAGATCTTTTGTCAAATTTATATTATTGTCTATTGTAACTTTAGGTATTTACGGTCTGGTCGAAGTGATGTCGATAGGGATCGATCTCAATACCATTGTCGGCAGGCGTGACGGCAAAAAAACTATTAACTATTTATTAGTGGCATTATTGTTGCAAAATATAACGTGCGGTATCGCCGGCTTGGTTTGGTATTATTCTTTGTCGGCGCGTATAGAAAGTGAGATGAAATATAGAGATATACAATATGATTTCGGCACTTCGACGTATTGGCTGTGGGACATTTTAGGCACTTTGATTTTGGTAGGTCCTTTTATTTATTTTTATAGACTGTTAAAAGCAATGAATTTACTGTGTGAAGATTATAATGCAAAATGTTGATATAAAAATGATTTTGAATCCGGGGCAGACAGTGTCTGTCCGGGATTTTTTGTTTGTCACAATAAAAATGGAATATGATGTTTGTTGCACTTGCAAAATAAATATGATAAAATTAAATCATAAAATTTAGATTGAATTATTTTGAACGGAGAATAAATCAGTGAATATTTTGTTCGTGGGAAACAGTTTCACTTGTTATAACGAAATGCCGTCGCTGTTTGTGCGGATAGCTGAATCGGCGGGGTATGAAGTATATACGGACTATGTTGCATTCGGCGGATTTTATCTTAAAAATTATAACGATCCCGACAGTGATGCCGGAAAACTTTTGCTGGATAAGCTGAGCCGGATTGACTGGGATTATGTCGTGATCCAGGATCAGAGCAGAAATCCGGTATCAGATCCGTCAGACTTTGAAATAAATGTTGAAAAACTGATAAAACTTGTTCGCAGCCATAATGCAAAGCCGGTTTTGTATCAGACGTGGGCATATGAGAACGGTTCAAAAAAGCTTGAAAGTACAGGCTTGTCGTACCGAAAAATGTATACCGGGCTGAAAACTGCGTATAGGACTGCGGCTGATAAAAACAGGTGCCGGCTTGCTCCTGTTGGGAGCGCTTTTTATCTTTGCAATCTTGTTGATAAAAATATCTGTCTTTATAACAGTGAGGATAATTATCATCCGTCTCTTCAGGGCAGCTATCTTGCCGCGTGCGTTATATTTTACAAGATTTTCGGCAGCCGTAAAGCGGTGACTTTCAGCGCAGATTTGAATAAACATCAGGCCTTGGTTCTGCGTTTCACAGCCAGGCTGTGCGTATTTTCATATGTCGATAAAAAAGCGATTATTTACAGAGCATTGACTGTATTTTTTGCTTTGGTTTTTATTTTTTCACTGTATAA
>CALXGU010000036.1 GCA_944387905.1 uncultured Clostridia bacterium | reverse complement strand
TATTGCTGTCGCATCTGATTTTTACCAGTGCCATTTCACGTATGACTGAGCTTTCGCTCTTCATCTCACAAATCTCAAGTACTTCATTGAGTTTACTGAGCTGTTTTATCATCTGGTTTCTTGAATAGTCATCACCTTGCATTGTGATGGTTATTCTTGACACGCCTTCAGTCTCTGTTGGACTCACGGTGAGACTGTCTATATTGAATCCTCTGCGGGAAAACATGGCCGAAACACGGGTGAGAACACCGAAACGGTTGGATACTCTTATTGCAATAACAAACTGTTTATTCATCGCAGTTATCCCTCCCTTAATTCATATTAATTTCATTCTTGCGTACGATTATATCGTCGATAGACCCGCCCGGAGGCGTCATAGGCAATACAAACTCGTCTTTGTCAATAAGACAGTCTATGACTGCAGGCTTGCCTTTTTCAAAGGCGGTTTTAAACGCCTTTTCAAATTCTGCTACTGTCGCCGCACGATATCCATCAGCGCCGAACGCCTCTGCAAGCTTTACAAAGTCTGTCTTTCTGTCAAGAACTGTATTTGAATAATGCTTATCATAAAACAGTGTCTGCCATTGACGAACCATTCCCAAAACGCCGTTATTCATTATAACAGTGATGACCGGCGCTGATATGGAAACAGCCGTGGCAAGTTCATTCAGGTTCATACCGAAGCTTCCGTCGCCTGTGATAAGAACAGTCTTTTTACCTGTACCTACAGATGCGCCTATCGCCGCTCCCAGACCAAAGCCCATCGTTCCGAGCCCTCCGCTGGAAATGAATGATCTGGGCTGAAGCAGTTTACATCTCTGTGCCGCCCACATCTGATGCTGTCCCACATCTGTGGCAATTAGCGTGTCTGCTGACATATACTTGTTGATAACGTCTATAACCGAATACGGACGCATATTTTCCGGTGTGACATCAACTGTTGCTGTCCTCTTTTTAAATTCTCCTATCTGTCCGCGCCATTCGGGATGCTCATGCGTTCCGACTGCCGAAAGTATCCGGGACAGCGCGTCTTTTATGTCGCCTACCATACCGAGCTGGACCTCTATATTCTTATCGATCTCGCCCGGTTCTATATCGATATGTATTATTTTTGCATCTTTGGCAAATTTTGATTTATTGCCGGTCGCCCTGTCACTGAACCGTACACCGCAAGCAATAACAAGATCGGCGCTCGCAAGTGACTTTGACGACACAAAATGCCCATGCATGCCCTGCATACCGAGAGAATTTTTATGATCGGAAGGAATTGCCGATATACCCATCATGCTGCAGCCTACCGGTGAATCGATCTTTTCTGACAAAGCAATGATTTCCGCAGACGCCCCGGCGATTATAACTCCGCCTCCGCAATAAATATACGGACGCTTTGACGCATTTATCATTTCCACAGCTTTTTTTACATCGCTGTCCTTTACGGTTATGAGCGGTCTTTTTTCAGACGGTCCTTCTGGATGCCATTCATATGATGCCACCTGCACATCCTTGGGCACATCTATCAAGACCGGTCCGGGACGCCCGGATTTTGCTATTTCAAACGCTTCTCGTATCGTCGGCCCTAAGTCCTTTATATCCTTTACTATGTAGTTGTGCTTGGTAATAGGGATTGTAATACCCATTATATCAACTTCCTGAAAACTGTCGCGGCCGATCAGGTCTACCGGTACGTTCCCGGTTATTGCTACCATCGGTGTAGAATCGAGATACGCTGTTGCAATACCTGTGACAAGATTTGTAGCCCCGGGTCCGGATGTGGCTATTACAACTCCAACCTTTCCGGTAGCTCTGGCGTATCCGTCAGCTGCGTGTGAAGCTCCCTGTTCGTGTGCAGTGAGCACATGCCTTATTCTATCTGAATTTTTATACAATTCATCATATATATTCAAGACCTGTCCGCCCGGATATCCGAATACCGTATCACAGCCCTGATCAATCAAACCCTCAACGATTATTTGCGCACCCGTAAGTTTCATCATCTTTCTCCTTGTTTTATATTTTAAAAATAACGCCTGTGGTTATTTCAACCACAGGCGTTTATACACTTAATGTCAGATATTATGTTTGACCTGATTTATTACAGTGTTTTCTTACCTATTATTGAAACAACCCGAAAAAGCATTATCAGCTAGTAGTATGATAATGCCAATCACTATAATAATCACGTTGCTCAATAATACGTTCATTTTCCGACTCCGAATTGTAATTGTTAGAATAATAGCACATCACTACCGATTTTTCAATAGCTATTCCTTTTTTTCTACAAAAAGCATAAAACTGTCATATTATGCAGGTTAATTTATACAATTATACACAAATAACAAATAGATGTACAGCCTTTAGCATGCTAAAGGCTGTACGGGTTTATGGCATATTTTCGAATACAGGAATAACAAATTCTATTTCATTGTCAAGAGTTCCGCCCGCTTTATGCGCCTTATAATAGTTCTGTGCGTCCTTATAAGGTGCGGCTATATCAGTCATATACTGATGCCATGTGCGGTTTGGGACAAACGAGAACTTCATGAAATAAATGCTGTACTGCTGGCAGCTGATATACTGAGATTTGACCCATGCGGCGCCCTCGATTATAGCCTTACGCTTACTGTTCCAGTTATAATTCTTTGCATATACCGCGCCGTTTGAGGGGTTGGTATCTATCGCGCCTATGCCGTAAAAGTTATAATATCCTTCATATCCCGGAATAGTACCGGTAGCTAGAGCGCTTGTGCCTCTGCCTGATTCGAGCGCGGCTCTGGCTGTTATAAAATACGGAGACAGTCCAGTTGATGCGGCACCGTCCAAGATATAATCCGCAAAGGTCTGGTCGTTCCATATACTTAGTACGCCCTGACGTGAGTAGACTGATTCGTCATATGTCTGCTTTTCAAACATGAATATACTCTGTTCATTAAGGAAATTACGCGGGTCGACATAGTATTTTATTTCGTCGATCGTAGCCTGGCGGTTTCCCAAAACTGAGCTTGCGCCCTGCTGAGATGCGGCATATGAATTAAAATCATAGCCTGTCTTTACAAACGTAAATTTCCAGTTTGGGTGCTGTGCCTGAAGCGCGCTTATATAGCTTGCATAGGACGCGGGCATATCTGTTTGCTCGTATCCGGCAAAAATATCATTTTTACGCACATATCCGTAAGCCCCTGTTTTATCGCCGCTGCAAAGCTGTATATGAACAAAACTCGAATCGGTGTTTTCATCTAATATAAGCACCTTTGTACTGCGGCTGAGCGTCGATATCACAGAAGATCCGGTAGTGGCGTTTTCATAAACTTTTACCGCCGAGTTGGTTATATATCCATACGACAGATCGTATGTCTTGTCTGAAATAACAATGACTATTTCATGCATTATTCCGTTAGATTGTATTTTCAGTACGACAGTATTTCTTCCCGGAGCCAGATTCAGGTTTTCCCCGAGTGCCGCTGATGATACAAGTCCCGACTGCTGAGTCACTGTTATACTGATTTCCGCTTCTTTTGCTGAATACATAACGTCGGTGATCTTTTTATCGCTCAAAGAAGACACTACCGCTGTATAGTAATCGTTATCCTCGCTAAACTCAGGACTGAGAGAAAATCCATATGTCTCTATATCTAGCACGGATATCTCTGTATGCTCCAATACAAAAGAATACCGAGATCCGCTCGCATCTCCGTTATATGAGTACAGCGATACTGCATATGCGTTTTGAAGACCGTACATCGATATCACATCAGTTTGTCCGGGTATGTAAACATACTGGCCTATAACATTTCTTTCTTTGTCATAGACTACTACGTTTATATCAAAATCTGCCTTTGTAAAGCGCAGTACTGATTTGTTCATATTTTCCGTCACTGACGGCGGCAGCAGAAAATAATCCTCATCGCCGTAATAATCAAAGGTACCGGTATTCTCAATGTTCAGATCTGAGTACACCATCTGCCACTGCCATTCGTTATTATCAAACGGCAGCTTGACATAAAACGGTTTGAGCTGATCCTCATAATAACCTGTAAGCTTGAGATAATATTTTGCTGCGCCTTTGCCCTTATACTGTATCTCCATTGATTCTTTCGAGTTGTTCCAGCCGTTCTTTATCGGCTCCATTGAGCTGTTAAGCAAAGTATACTCAACCCTGCCGGTTAGATTTCCTAACTGTATGCTCACAAACTCATTGTCAGAATTGATTTCAAAATATATAGACTCTGGCTGTGATGTAAATGCGGAGTAATATGTTTTGCCGCGCTCTATCCTGTAAGGGATATTTACAGTACTGCCTAATATCCCATTGCTGAGATATATCTCAAACGCGTTGTCAAACGTTACTTCCTGACCGCTTTTCAGAGTATATCCGGTGCTTGTCACAGCAGTGTATTCGACAGGCTGTCCGTCATAGTAAACCATTGTGTATGGACCTTTATACACCGTATCTAGATCAGGAAAAATGGATATATCATTTTTTATAAAGTCTGATGTCACTATATTTTCTGTCATTTTAAAATATGTAGCTTTATCCGCTTTACGCTGCTCGCGATATGTGGAAAGCTGATCTTTTTTATAAAAAAAGCTCATTTCCGAATTTGTTACAAATGTAGGTTCGTCAAAGGCATCCAAATCGCCTTCTATATCAATAACTACCTTTTCTTCTTTAGGCAGCGCTATAATAACCAACACCGCTATAATAAGACAAGGTATTAATATAAGTAATGTTTTAAATAGTTTTATTTTTATCGCCTCTTTATTTCAATTTGACATTTTTGTATATATTCTAATATATTTACAAATAAAAATCAAGACATAACATCTTAACAGCAAAAATTTACAGATTTTATATTATTTTAAAATAATGAAAAATAGCATTGTAAATAACTTGTATATATTGTATAATATTTTATTATATGCTGAAAGGAAACACACAAATGAAAAAAAAGATTGCAGTTATCGCAGTATTTATAATAGTACTGACACTTATTTCAGGCTGTAAAGGTAAATCCAACCGTCCTTTTGATTATGATATTTCAAAATATATAGCATTAGGTGATTACATCGGTATAGAATATACTTATTCTGTCGAAGAGGTCACGGAAGAAGCTATAAATTCTTATATAAATTCAGCTTTGGCTGACAAAGGTTATGGTGAAGAATCTGATGTCACTGACCGTGCCGTGCAAAACGGTGACGAGGTCAATATAAGCTTTGTCGGCAGAATGAACGGCGAAGAATTTGAAGGCGGATCCTCTGACAGCTATGATCTTCTTATCGGCAGCAATTCATTCATAGACGGCTTTGAAGCCGGGCTTGTCGGTGTAAACAAAGGAGAGACAAAGGTCCTGGATCTCAAATTTCCAGATGACTACGGTAATGAAGAACTCAACGGTAAAGATGTTGAATTTACAGTTACAGTAAACTCTATAACTTCGATCGTATATCCTGAACTCACAGATGAAATTGTAAAAGAGATTTCTGACTGTCAGACGGTAGACGAATACAACACTTATGTAAATGATCAGGTCCAGCTTACAAACGAGCAAAATGCTACAAATGATAAAGAAATGCAAATCTGGAACAAAATAGTCGAAAATACTACAGTATACAGCTACCCTGAAAATGAGCTTACAAAATATAAGGAAATTATTCTCGATAGCTATGATCAGTCCGCCCAGTCTCAGTTCGGTATGTCTTACGAGGAATTTTTGAAGCAGGCTTACAATAAAACCCTGGAGGACATCGACGACGAGATAATGGAACAGGTCAAGGCTACCGTTAAAGATTACATGACCGTTGTCGCAATAGCCCGCGATCAGGATCTTGATCTGACCGATGAAGAATATCGGTCAGAGCTGGAATCATACGCGAAGTCAAACGGGTACTCTGACACCCGGGAATTTCTGGATGCCATCGACGAAAGCCAGTTCTACTTATCACTGCTTATCAACAGAGTGATGGATTTTGTGGTGGATAACGCCGTACAGATAAATTGATAAACATTAGGATAAAAGGAGTTATTTGAATCATGAAATATATTGTAATGCTGGGCGACGGAATGGCAGACTATCCCAATAAGAACTTGGGAGACAGAACTGTTTTGGAGGTAGCAAATACTCCCAACATGGATTTTCTTGCACAAAACGGTGCTGTCGGACTTGCAAAAACAATTCCGGACGGTATGTCGCCCGGGTCTGATACTGCCAATCTGTCTGTAATGGGCTATGACCCTCAAAAATATTATACTGGAAGATCCCCTTTGGAAGCTGTTAGCATAGGTATCGATCTCGGTGCAGATGATGTGACGTTTCGCTGCAATTTGGTGACCCTGTCCGATTCGGACAACTATGAAGACGCTGAAATGCTTGACTATTCTGCCGGTGAAATATCCACCAAAGAAGCTGAAGTGCTTATCAATTTCCTTAATGAACATTTCAAAACAGACAGTATAAATCTTTATTCCGGCGTCAGCTACAGACATTGTCTTGTCATGAAAAACGCAAAAACAGGCGGGATTTTAACTCCGCCTCATGATATATCTCTTAAACCGATAAAGGACTATTTACCAAAAGGCGAAAACAGTCAAATTCTTTTGGCTATGATGAAAAAATCCCGAGAGCTTCTCAAAAACCATCCTATTAATTTAAAACGCATAGCAGAAGGCAAAAATCCCGCAAACTCATGTTGGTTCTGGGGCGAAGGTACAAAACCGGCAGTGACGTCGTTTGAAGAAAAATTCGGTATAAAAGGCGGGGTCATCTCTGCAGTGGATTTAATTAAAGGTATCGGTATATGCGCAGGACATCAGTGTATAGATGTTCAAGGTGCGACAGGCAATTATGATACAAATTTTATGGGCAAAGCAATAGCTGCTGTTGAATTTCTTGATAGTGGATATGATTATGTTTATATCCATGTAGAAGCCGCTGACGAATGCGGTCATCATAATGATCCTGAACATAAAATTCAATCTGTAGAATCGATTGATCACGATATTTTAGGATATATATTACCTCAGATGCAAAAAAGAGGCGAACCTTTTACAATTTTACTGATGCCGGATCATCCGACTCCGCTTGAGCTTATGACTCATGTCTCTGATCCCGTGCCGTTTGTTTTATACAGAAGTGATAAAAAGCTTACTCCTAATGCAACAGTTTATACTGAAAAGGCCGCTGCAGAAACAGGTCTATATATTGACAGAGCTTGTGAGCTTGTAAATCATATGATCGAAGGTAAAATATAAAATTGTTAAAAAGCACCGGTATCGGTGCTTTTTTTATTTTTTATAATATTA
Organism: uncultured Clostridia bacterium; assembly: GCA_944387905.1. Lineage (GTDB taxonomy): Bacteria > Bacillota > Clostridia > Oscillospirales > QAKW01 > RGIG9041. Next base: position 3,519 of record CALXGU010000036.1, on the reverse strand, counting down.
AATCGGTACAAACGGATAAATATAAAAATTATAATTATTGCAGAAGTCAATGTAAAATACTGATTAGATTAATATAAAGTTTTTATGTCAGTCAAATCTGCAATCAAGTTATAACGCTATGATTTTCTTTCAGCCAAACGCAAATAAATATTATAATAATTGATAAAGCATATACTATTCGCATCTACTTATTGGAATTTGACAAAACTATAAATATATTTATTTTGCAATATAAAAAAAGACACGGTTTTTAAACCGTGTCTAAATTTATTTAGTTATGCAGCAAACAATCCTGAAATAACAGTATTTATTACACTGTCTGTAAGAATATTGTCTCCACCCAGATAACCACTGTATATACCACTGCTTTCTGCCCATGCAGAAGCTTTATCTGCCTTTGTGCTTGCATCAAACTGTGAATGATCTATTCCTACAAGATTTGAAATGATTTCAATGAATATACCCTCTGTCATTGTTCCGTTTGCAGTTACTGATGTAACGACAGAATATGTAAATCCAAGTCCAAGATAATCATTATACCAACCATCCGGAACGGTTCTGATATACATATCACCGTCTATACCGTCAAACTCTCCGGGTTCATATATTACATCACCGTCGCCGTTATTGGGTGTACCGCCGCCGTTATTGGGTGTACCGCCGTTATTGGGTGTACCGCCGTTGTTATCGGTTGAATCGTCGTCGTTGTTGTTATCGATTGTATCGTTGTCATTATCTCCGCTTTCTTCATCGTCATCTGAAGAAGGATCGTCTTGAACGTCGTCTTTACCGGCAACTGATACATTCACATCGACAACACCAATTTCTGATTTGCTATCCCCTAATGCTTCTACTGTAATCTTTTCGTTTTGACATGTAAGCAGCAAGCCATAGCCGTCACCACATGTAGCTGTAGCATATGATGTACCGCCGTCTTTGAATGTAGCGTTACCCGAACCTGCTGTCACTACCAGGTTGGTACTCAGGTTTGAAAATTTCTCAGCGAAATTAACTCCCAGATAATTCTCCAAACCGTCACCGTGTGCAAAAACTATATTATATGTGCCTATTGAAGAAGCATAAATATCATTCTCCAACCAATCAAGCTGTTCTTTACGGATATTGTCAAATGATGCATAACCTTTATATTTCGCATCGCTATCCAAAGATTCAGTAGCAGTATCAAGACCTATTATAGACAGGTCGCCCCATAATGTATTGACATACATTTTACCAAGCAACACTGAATCAGAAACATTTCTTATATAACGGCGTATATAAGGAGCAAATTCACCTGTAGACTCTCCTTCACCACGCAGGAATACTACAGGAACCATACTGCCGGTCAATGTGCTCATGTATTCCAGATATTTTCCAAAATCGCTTTCAGTCTGAAAAGATGATGCCATATTTCCGATAGAAACATATATACTGGGATTTTGACCAACAGAAGATTTAATCTTAACAGCGTCTATATTAGATACTGCCTTATTTGCAACAACTGCTATTGTATATTTCTTTTCAACAGAAGTACTGTCGCTTTCAAATTTATACTGGACACCGTTTACATACGGACCGTATGATGTAGGAGGATTACTCTCTAAACCATACTCAGCATAATTCGTAACAACACGGCTTCTTATATTATAAGTACAATTGTCGAATATCTCTTTTGGTATTTTTACCGAATGAGTAGAATCAGTAGAAAGCTTTCCGGCATAAGAATCCATATAACTGTACTGCTGACCGCCTTTTGTTACCTGCACATAACCTGCAGTATCATTAGATGTTTGCCAAACCACGCAATAATACAAACCACAGTCAAATACAACAGGTTTTACTGTAATTGATGTAGTATCTCCTGCGCCCTTTAAGGACATTGTAGATACTCCGGCAGCTGTCGGCACGATCACATCCTGCTCTGACTCAGTATCAGCTGATTCAGTTTCTGCAGGTACTTCTTCAACAGCTTCTTCAGTCAATTCTTCTTGAGGTACTGAGACAGTGTTTTCGGGTATTTCAGCTGTAACAGGAGATGATCCCACACGTCCTGTCTCAAGAGTCTTTTCAAATGCTGTTGATCCTGTCTCGGTGAATCCCTTAAAACTATAGTTGCCGTTGGACATTGTTAAAAGCGTCGTACGCATCGTTTCGTTATCAGTATGTCCGCCGTCGTGAACGACCGGGAAGCCTAATTCATTGTTTCCTTCACCTTCACCTACATATTTATGTTCATGTGAATGTCCTGCAACAAGTATATCTGTTCCGTAATTTACCATTTGCTGAGCATATTGTTTTGTGAGGTACCGGTCAATTAAATAAGGAGAATGACCTATGGATATATGGTATTGACTGCCTTTTGTATATCCGCCCATATTTTGAAGCCAGAGATACTGCTCTTCAAAATAATGGTCCATATCGTCTACACCATAATACTCTTCATGGCTGTCTTCCTTATCCTCACCGATATCTATTGTTATTCCGGATACGGGGCCGTAATCCCACTGACAATAGAATTCACCTGTATTATATGAAAGATACTTAATCAGATACTGAGCGTAATAACCACGGCATTCATGGTTGCCCTTTGCATACAGAACCGGAATGGAACCTTCGGACAATGTATACCCAATATCAAGTATCAGATCAAAATCTGCTTCCGTAGGCAAGTTGTTAGGTATGTCACCGTTCAACACGATGACATCAACGCCGCCCATATAGTTTGTCAAATGTATTTTTGACGCCTCCATGGTTTTTTTGTTGTGAGGCATAAGATGGGTATCTGAGAAAAATCCGAATTTAATTTCACTCTGATTATGATAGCCTGTAAAGTTGCTTGAAACAGAGATTGAAGTTCCCAGACTAAAGTCATAGTTGTTCCTTGAATTCACTGCCACTGAAAACACTTCATATGTACCTGCGGCATCAAGATGTGCCTGAGGCACCCTAACAGTGTGAATATAGTCATCAGAACGTACAACTCCGATTTCCTCATCATAAACAGTATAGGTCTTACCACCATATCTGTAGGTGACATATCCTATACTTACATCTGTTGTTTTCCAGACAATGTTGTATTCACCGCCGCCGCCGAAATAAACCGTAGGCTTATATTCAAAATCGAATGTTGCGGCAACTGCATTTATTGAAAATACAGAGAAAAGTGATAACATCATCAATACTGTTAAGATCAATGATAAAACTCTTTTTTTCATATTGCACCTCTAAGCATAAAAGTAATTGTATTATATAATATAAAAATCAAATAGTCAATATATTTCAACAATGTATTGATATTCTTTTAAGCAGTTTTGTCATTTTAAACAAATATTTGATGTTATATTAGTGCAGAATTAATATACATGGAAAATTGTTCCTTAATATTTTGAGGCTTTTTTTCAAATAATATCAGAAATATATATTAGATATTTTTTAATCTGTATCAAACAACAAAAAAAGCGTCAAGAGGCACACTCCGTAAGGAAGTGTGCCTCTTATTCGCCTAAAGGCGAGTTTCAA
>CALXGU010000035.1 GCA_944387905.1 uncultured Clostridia bacterium | reverse complement strand
GACTCTCTACATAAGTACAAAAAAAATCTCCTTAGGAGATTAATTTTATTTATATTTATCCTTTTATTCATTTTTTGATTGATAGACCTCATATTCCCGCCATATATTTTCCAGCTCGTTGAGCGTTTTTGGAATATCATCTTTATTTTTTACTGCCAGCGCTATAATCAGAGAATTAATAAGGCTAAGAGGAGCGACCAATGTATCGACAAAAGAAATAACATCGCTGCGCGCTATCAGAGTAATATCCGCATTTTCGCTTAGCGGTGAATTAGCCAGATCCGTTATAGCTATTGTAGTTGCATTTTTGTCTTTGGCAAACTTAGTCGCCTTTATAGTAGTCATGGAATAGCGCGGAAACCCTATAGCGATAAATACATCGTTTTTTGAAATTTTAAAAATTTGATCAAAAATTCCGCTTGAAGAATTACTGTTTACATTTCTCACATTTTTAAACATATAATTCAGGTAAAATGTCATAAACTGACTTAAGGCAAAAGAGCTGCGGGTACCAAGCACATAAATATTCTGTGCATTTGATATCGCGTCTACCGCACGATTGAATTCAGTGCGATCAATGCTGTCAAGAGTCGCTCGGATTTTAGTTATATCCAAATTCATAACGCTTTGCAGAATATCGTTGTCCTTTATCAGATTATTCGTTATATCAACACGCTGAAGTGTCGTCAGCTTATTTTTGACAATATCCTGCAATGCTTTTTGCAGTGTCGGATAGCCGCCGAATCCGAGATATGTGGCAAAGCGCACAACAGTAGACTCACTGACGCCTACTTTTTCTCCAAGTGTAGCCGCTGTCATAAATGTTGCCTTGTCATAATTTCCAAGAATGAACGCCGCAATGTTTCTGTGACCCTTGCTCATTTTCGGCATTTCAGCTTTTATTTTTGCCAAAAGATCTGTACTGTTCAAGTCGGATTTCATATATATTCACCCTTAATATAAATTAACAATCAATAATATTGATTAATATTTTAATATTATTGTTTCTAAAATGCAAGCTTTTTAAATATAAGGCTTGATTTTTTTATTTTATATGTTAAAATAGTAGATATCTTTTGCTACTGTGGCTCAGTCGGTAGAGCAGCTGATTCGTAATCAGCAGGTCGCCGGTTCAAGTCCGGCCAGTAGCTCCATATAGGCGCCGGTGTCCGTTTGGGTCCCGGCGTCTTTTGCATTTTAATTCCGGTTTGACATTTATTTTTTGCAATATTATAATTAATTGAATAAATTATTGAAGGTGCAACATGCGAGCATATTCAAATTTCCATCCGGCTGTTCTGCTTTGTCAATTTATTTCAATACTTCTTACGGTTATGTTTACTTTTAATCCCGTAATACAGATTACTTCTGTTATCGGTGCCGTTTTATGCATGATCACAATAGGACAAGCAGACAAACTGAAAAAAAATTTAAAATATTACATGATAATTTTTATTATAGTATGTTTGACTAATCCTTTGTTTTCACAATACGGCCAGACAATTTTAATCAAATACAAGTTTATCGTAATTACTTTTGAATCACTCATGTACGGTGCCGGACTCGGGATCAACATTATAGGAGTTATTATTTGGTGTCAGGCGTATTCCTTTATGATATCAACCGAAAAATATATGGCTTTGTTTAAGGGGAAATCACCTAAGATATCACTGATTTTGGCTGTAACTCTCAGATATATACCTATGCTCAGACGCAGATGGAAGGAAATTTTAAATACTCAGCGCGCTTTAGGTATGTATCCGACAAAAAAAGATCTCAAAAAAGTAAAATTCTTTCTTTTATGTTTTCTGGCTCTTATGTCATGGTCTTTTGAAAGCGCTGCTGACACAACAAACAGCATATTATCCAGAAGCTGCAAAGATGCTAAAAAAACAAATTACATATTTTATAAGATAAAAAAAAGTGATATATTTTTAATGATAATTTACGCTTTTATGTTGTTGCTTTTTGGCTTTTTTGCTTTAAAAGGCTGCATAGACTTTGAATACTATCCAATTATAAAAGCTCAAAATATAAATATTGAAGTCATCGCAGCATTCACTTCGTTTTGCATTCTTATATTTACCCCGTCTTTAATAGAACTGAAGGAAGCTTTGGCATGGAAATACTACAGATCAAAAATTTAGATTTTACATATCCCGGAGAAAAAATAAAAACTCTCGAAAATATAAGCTTTTCTGTTTTGAAAGGGAGCATTAATCTTTTGATAGGTGCGACAGGCAGCGGCAAATCAACACTGCTGCGCCTTATAAAAACACAGATAAGGCCTGTCGGGCAAACGAGCGGAAAAATCATATTTGAAACTGACGATATACTTACAGACGGTACAGATTTGATTTCGTCCAAAATCGGATTTGTAGGTCAGGACCCGGATCAGCAGATAGTCACCGACAAAGTATGGAGTGAGCTTGTATTCGGACCGGAAAATATGGGAATCGACTCAAATGATATCCATATACGCGCCGCAGAAATTTCAAGCTACTTCGGCATCGATAATTGGTATGAGGATGATACTGATAAACTGTCAGGCGGACAAAAACAAATTTTAAATCTTGCGTCTGTAATGATAACTCAGCCGGATATTCTTATTTTAGATGAACCAACAAGTCAGCTTGACCCGGTAAGCGCTTCCGCTTTTATTTCAACACTTGTTAAACTGAACACGGAATTCGGCACTACAGTTCTTATCGCGGAACACAGAACAGAAGATCTGTTTCATCTTGCTGACAAGCTTCTCATCCTTGACAAGGGTAAACTTATTTTTGATGATACGCCGCTTTCTGCTTGTACACGAATGAAAGGCCATTACATATACGATAACTTCCCTGCGTCAGCAAAATTATGGAGTAAACTCGACATAAAAGATTTATGCCCACTTTGTGTTAAAGACGGAATCAAGTTTCTCGAAAAAAATTTTTACCCAAGCAGATCAGAAACCATTACTGCTGATGCCGCTGCCGATTGTTTACCGGTTGTTCAGACTTATAACTTATGGTTCAGATACTCAAAAAATGAAAAAGATATTTTAAAAGGCGCTGCTTTTACTGTACAAAAAGGAGAAACCTACAGTATCCTCGGCAGCAACGGAAGTGGTAAAACTACAATTTTAAATTTAATATCAGGTCTTGTTCGTCCGTACAGAGGATGCATAAAGATAAACGGCAAAAAAATCACAGAATATAAAAACAACACTTTATACAGAGGAACTCTTGCATTTCTGCCTCAGGATCCAAAACTTGTATTTATCAATGACACTGTCGAAAAAGATTTGATTGAAGCAGCTGAATCTTTAGCTTACTCTTATCAAAACACACAATTAAGAACAGCAGAGATCATTGATCAATTTGAAATAAAAAGTCTTATACATATGCACCCTTACGATCTGAGCGGAGGTGAACGTCAGATCTGCGCTATCGCAAAACTAATGATTTCAGATCCGCAAATCATACTTTTAGACGAACCTACAAAAGGTCTGGACTCAGTCTGCAAAAAAAGCTCGGATCACTGCTTGAACATTTGAAAAAGCACGGAAAAACAGTTATAATCGCAACGCATGACATTGAATTCTCTGCTCAGTATTCCGATAAATGCGCTTTGCTTTTTAACGGCAATATCGTATGTTCAGAGACGCCTTTGAACTTTTTTGCCAAAAACTTGTTTTATACTACAGCCTTTGCGGCAATGTCAAAAAACATATTTAATGATACTATTTTATTAGAAGACGTGGTGAAACGATGTCAAACGGCAAAACGCAAATAAAAAAATATTTATCTTTTTTAATATTGATCTTTTGTGTTCCTCTTCTCATTTATATAGGGAACAGTGTATTTAAAAACAAGCAATATTCATTTATCAGTCTAGGAATAGCCATTATAGTATGCGCCGCATTTTTTCTATCGTTTGAGTTCAAACGCCACAGTGAAATCAAGATAGTTCTTATAGCAGTCCTTACTGCTCTGAGTATCTCCGGAAGATTTATTTTTGAACCGCTGCCAGGATTCAAACCCGTTACTGCGATAACAATAATCACAGCGATCTACTTCGGCAGTCAGGCAGGATTCATGACAGGCAGTCTTACTGCGCTGATTTCTAATTTTTATTTCTCTCAGGGGCCCTGGACACCTTTTCAGATGCTTGCATGGGGAATTATAGGTTTTTTTGCCGGTTTATTGTCTTCTCAGCTTAAAAAACATAAATGGTTTCTAATTTGTTTTTCTGCTTTGTCCGGCGTGCTGTATTCTCTTATTATGGATATCTGGACAGCCATATGGCTTGATAACACATTCAATTTGGCAAGATACATAACTGCTTTGACATTATCCGCAAAATCTACTGTCATATATGCAGTATCAAATGTCGTATTTATTGTTATACTATACCTGCCAGCTCGAAAAATTTTCGAAAGAATTTTCAAAAAATATAATATAACATAAAGGCAGACATTCGTTTGAATGTCTGCCTTTAATTAATTATGCTTTTATCTTCTTGATCTGGCTGTCTTTTGCGGTAATTGTATGTGTGTCTGCAAGGCTGTCCACATGATTTTGGCAATCCTCATTGTTTTTGCCTATGCGCGCTGAACTCTTCCAAGCGATATCGCCTGTACCGCAATAGTAAATAATGTGAACACTGCTGTCTGTCGACACAATGCCGACATCACCGGGTTTTCTCGACTCGTCATAACACCAATCAATAAAGCTTTCCGGATAAGCCGATGTGTCTTTACTTATATTTTCATAAAGTCCGCCGTTATCATCAACTGTGCTGTCTTCACTGTTTTCTTTGGCAAGCGTTATAAAACTGTCTTCTGTTTTATCTGTGGCATTATACTGTGCAAGTACTTCCTCAGCCTTTTCAGTTGCCTTTTCTATTGTCTCATAGGTATCGGTAGTGAACAGGATATGACGGGCGTTGACAGTTGCATAGTCATCAAAATATGCAGGCTTAGTCACGATGTAAGCTGCGTAAGAAAACGTAGTGGCGTCTTCATCGGGTTCTTCAAGATATGTGTCTCCTGCTTTTCTGCCGTCTTCAAACATCCATTTTGCAGATTCACTTTCGCTATCCTCGTCCGGATAATACATTATGTTTTCCGTGTTCTCAACAGCTTGTTCTACTGCCTCTTCAACCGTAGTAGTTTCAGTGCTCTCCTCAGTGCTTTCCTCGCTGGCGGCAGCCTCCTGCTCTGCACGTGTCTGCTCTTCCTGCTCAGTCAGATATACTTTGAGCTTCTCTGTAAACTCCTCTACAGATTTGCTTTCTGTTAAGTTAAGTGCCTTTGCTCTTGCATCATCTTTTGCCTGCTGCTTCTCTTCATCAGTAGCGTCAGACGCAATACTTGCGGTAAAAGTATATTTCATGTAATCAGCTTTTACATAATCGGATTTATGCTCATCAAAGTAATTCTGGAGATCTTCGTCTGTATACTCAAGCGAATCACTGTACTGATTATAATACTTTGACGCTATCGAGGACAATTCAAGGGCACGGCGTACGTCACTTTCATTTATACCTCTGTCAAAAACACTGCTAAGATAGCTCTCAAATGTAACATTATTTTCTTCCGCATATGACTTCATTGAGTTGATAGCATCATCAATCTCTGCTTTTTCTTCGTCACCGAGTTCCATGCCGTCAGCTTTTGCTTTTTCTGCGCACAGCAGTATGTCATTAACCTGATTTTTTGCCTGCGTCATAAAATAATCAAACCATGTAGAATCACCGTATTCCTGTTTTTTAAGGCTTTCAGATGTATCAAGTCCGTACATGGAAAGATAATTTGAATACTGATTGGCAAATGTGTAGTATTCATTCTTAAGATAATACGTCATCATAGCATTATCCACCTGATAATTATCAGAAGACATTACTACTGTGTTTCTCAAAAAATAGCCTGTTGCCGCGATTGCATTATACACAACGGCAAAAACAATCGCAACTGCAATAAAAGCCGCAACACATATTCCGATAATCTTGTTGATTTTCTTACGGCGTTTCAGCTTTGCCGCCTTTATTTTCATTTCTTCTCTTTTTCCAGCACGCTCCGCACGTGTGCGTTGTCCTTTTCCCATCGGGAAATACCTCCGTATGTTTTAGAATTATGATATTATAAAAACTGATACAATTTATAAATTACATATTAACAATTTGTAAAATATGCCACAGCAACATGTATCAGCAGTATTTTAACACAATTAAACGCGACGGTCAATATCAATATCCATTAAATTGGCTTGAAGAATCAAGTTGTGCCAAATAACTTTTAACAATTAAAACAGAGTTTTTACTTGCGATGTTTAAAAATTTGTTATAATCGTAAGATGATGACTCATTTGCCATATCAGACAGAGATCGGATGATGCAAAACGGCAAACCATTCACATAACATACCTGCCCCACAGCGCCTGATTCCATATCACACGCCAACGCTCCGAACCACCTGCTGAGAAATTTTTTGTCATTTACGGCAGTAATAAAACGGTCACCGCTTGCAATCACACCTCCAACGCAGGCAGTTTGTAATTTTTCTGCAGCTATCTTTAATAATTCATCAGCAATATTTTTATCGCACTTGAAATTAATTTTATTTATGCCCGAAACCATTCCCAGCGTATCACCTACGGCGGTCGTATCTAAATCGTACTGGACGACACTCGTTGCAATTACAGTATCCGCTATATGAAGCTTATTCGACAGTGAACCTGCAACGCCGATATTAAATATCATACGGGGACTGTAGTTCAAAATCATAGTCTGTGTACAGATCGCCGCAAATACTTTACCGACACCGCATACCGCCACTACAACTTTATGATTGCAGTACGTGCCGCTTTTATAATCAATACCTGAGATCCGCTCGGTATTTACATTTTTCATTTCATTTATTATTTCCTGTGCCTCAATATCCATGGCGCAGATTATTCCTATCATAATACACCTCTTTCAATGCTGTACATATAATTATATAATACTGCAATAATATTGCAACTGTTTTTTATATCTATATTGAAATACATATATTTTTTTGTTATAATACCACGGAAAATATCAATTTGAGGGTTAAAATGAAAAAACAATACAGATCGTTATTACTGCTGTTGTTAACTGCAATGATTTGGGGGTTTGCTTTTGTAGCACAGCTTATAGGCGCAAATCAAATAGACACTTTTACTTTCAACGGCATACGTTTCACTCTCGGAGCAATGTCTCTTATTCCTGTTATACTTTTATTTGAAAAAATAGATAAGAATAAAAAAGTTTTAAAGACCACAATATTTTCAGGCGCTGCAGCCGGTTTGATACTGTTTTGCGCATCTACCCTGCAGCAATTCGGAGTAATGCTGACAGGCAGCGCCGGAAAAGCCGGATTTTTGACAGGATTATACACAGTCATAGTGCCTATAATAGGTCTTTTCTTGAAACAAAAGACATCACTGAATACATGGTTTGGTGCTGTTTTAGCTGTTATAGGCTTATATTTTGTCAGTTTCAGCGATGGTTTTGAAGCAGTTGGTACAGGCGATCTTGTCCTCATTATCGGTGCTGTAATGTGGGCATTCCACATTATAGTAATCGACAGATTTAGTTCAAAAATATATCCCATACGTTTTGCAATGACTCAATTTTTTGTATGCGGATTATTAAGTGCAGCATGCGCGTTTATTTTTGAAGATATATCATTGACAAATATACTTGCCGCAAAATTCCCAATACTATATGCAGGAATCATGTCGGTAGGCGTAGCATATACCTGCCAGATTTTAGGTCAAAAAAACGCGGATCCCACCGCAGCTTCAATCATATTGTCTACAGAATCTATCTTCAGCGCTCTTGGTGAAGCATTGGTGCTTGGAATAATACTAACCGGCTGGGATTATAAGCCTCTTACTCTTAAAAATTATATAGGCTGTGCGATTATTTTCTGCGGCATCATTATTTCGCAGCTGAAATTTAAACGTAAAGCTTTCTAATATTATATGTTTACCGTAAATCCACACAAATCAACATTTTCTCAAAAAAAGAGTTGATTTGTGTGGATTTCTGTGTTATCATACTGTTTGTGTGAGGTGAAAACATGCTTACAGATCAAAGAAGAGAGGAAATAACAAGAATCATTTACACTGAAGGCAGGGCATATATATCAGAGCTTGCCGATTTATTCAATGTATCAGGTGAAACGATCCGACGGGATTTAAATGAAATTGTTAAAAACAATAAAATAAAAAAAGTTCACGGAGGGGCAGTTTGTATTAATAAGCCTATACGCAAGGAACAATATGATATCCGAAAGATGAAAAATTACAAGCAAAAACTTGCCATCGGAAAATACGCGGCAAAACTGATCGGCAATAATGATATTATTGCAATGGATACCGGTACGGACACTGAAAGCCTTGCATTTAATATAAGAGGAGTAAAAGGTATCATTATAATCACAAATTCGCTTAAAATAGCACAAGTCTTATCGGATAAGCGTAAACGCGGAGATTTTGACGGTCAGATAATTATGCTGGGCGGCGATATCGATTCAGATACAGACTGCGCATACAGTCCGCTTACAAACGAAATGCTATCGCGTTTTGCAGTCGACAAAGCTTTTGTCGGTGCAACTGCTATTAATTCGCTTGGTATAACTTCCTGGGATATCAGGCACGGAGTATTTACCGAGCAACTTTGCAAAGTTGCTGAAAAATGCTATTTCCTTGCAGACAGCGATAAATTCGGTAAACACAGCTTTTATAATATTTGCCCTATAAGTGATCTTGACGCTATTATCACCGACAATAAATATCCAATAAGTGAAATGTTTAAAGAATCCTGCAAAAAGAATAATTGTCAAATCTATATCGTTGATGCGGAAAGTGTGGATTAAACAATGAATACTGATATAAAATTCAAAAAAGCTGTTTGGATAGGCTCTATATGCTGTCTTGCATACGCGGGCTGTTATACCGGCAGAAATATACTAAGCGCAGTAATGCCGCAGCTAATCGAACTCGGCAATTTCAGTGAAAGCGCGCTTGGTACAATGGGCAGTGCCCTGCTGCTCTGTTACGGTATAGGACAGCTTATCAATGGTTTTCTGGGAAATGTCATTGATGCAAAATTCATGGTGCCTATCGGACTTGCAGTTCCTGGTATTATGATAACGATTTTTCCTTTTTGCAATTCTAATATAATAGGTATTATAGGATGGGGCGCATGCGGTTTTTTTTGTTCTATGCTATGGGGTCCCATGTCCAAGGTAATAGGTGAAAACACCGAAAGAAAAACCGGTCGGATCCTGATTACGCTCATGACAACGGCGTCTGTCATTGGCACGCTTATAACTTATTTGCTCGCACTTATCGGGTCCTCGGTCAAAAATCATGTTTTGCCTTTTGTGATCTCAGGTACGCTGCTGCTGATCATATCTCTGATTTATTATATTTTCAGTGTACGCATGGAAAACCGCGGCATGATCAAACCACACCCGATACAATCCGTAAAAAAAGAAGATGTTAGTTTCATTGTCAACATAGGCTTTATATCAATGATAATTGTAACTATGCTGTACGGAATAATCCGCAATGCAGTCTCGTTCTGGATACCAACCTTTATATCACAGAACTTCTCGGTAAGCAGTCAAACGGCTGCTGCGATTTCAATCATACTGCCTATCACAAATATTTTAGGTACATTTGTCACAATGTATTTTGCCCGCCTTGCAAGATACAGGGAAAAATTCATGTGCATGCTGCTTTTTGCTTTTTCCACTGTTATGTTTATCATTGTTTTTTTATGCAAGACAAGTTTTGCTCCGGTCTCTATATCGGCTCTGTTCATGGCAAGTGCAGCAATGACAGGTGCATGCAATATGATATTCAGTATATATGTGCTTCATTACACGGACACCGGGCTCATATCCGGAATAACAGGATTATTTGATTTTACTTCCTATATCTCCGCCTCAGCAGCGAGTCTTGTTTTTCCTATCATTCTAACAAAATCCGGATGGTCAGCTGTATGTGCCGTTTGGACTGCCGTTACAATACTGGGTACCGGATTTTCCTTGCTTGCCATGAAAACAGATAAAGCACATATGCTCGATTAAAATAAAAAACGGCTGATATCAGCCGTTTTTTATAAATATTTTACTATATCGGTCTGCACACCGTTCTTATAATATATTCTCGGAACACGCTGGGATATATTGCATATTATTTCGTAATTTATTGTATTATTTATCTGCGCGATCTCGTCAAAGGTCACCTCATTTTCACCTTCAGTACCCACAACAGTGACAATGTCACCGACTTTACAGTCAATCCCCGTCACATCTATGATCGTTTGATCCATACAAACCCTGCCCAACACAGCAGCAAATTTACCGTTGACGATCATTCTGCCCCTGCCCGATACAGCTCTGGGATACCCGTCGCCGTAACCGATACTTATAACAGCTGTTTTACGTCTGTCGGCTGAGATATATGTTCTTCCGTAGCTGACGGAAGTATTTTTTTCGATTTCGCGTATCTGTGTAATTACAGTTTTGATAGAAAGCGCTGGCTTAAAACATGGCTTTGCACCTCGGCCGCTGTAAAGACCGTAAAGCAAAATTCCTGCGCGGACCATATCCATATGAGTGTCCGGCTCATTTAAAATAGCTCCGCTGTTAGCGCAGTGCCATACTGGAATTGTTACATCCCGCGCTTTGAGTATGCTGCGCACATAATTGAAATTATTGAGCTGAAACCGTGTATATTCCTCACCGCCACATTCATCGCTTACTGAAAAATGAGTAAAAACTCCGCGTATATCCAGTCCCGGCATTTGAGTAATTTCTTCTATCATAGATGCAGCGGCTGACGCCTGCTTCGCATCAAGGCAGTCAAACCCCACACGGGACATACCGGTATTAAGCTTGATATGCACTTTGATTTTTTTGCCGATACCCGAAGCAAATTCAGAAAGTCTGCGTGCGAAATCAAATTCACAAACAGCAAGAGATATATCATACTCAGCGGCATAAGGAAAGCAATCATCAAGACAAGCGCCCAACAATACTATTTCCGCATTTGAGCCAAGCTCACGCAGATGGGCCGCCTCGTCTGCAGATGCGACCGCAAAACAGTCTACTCCTGCTTTTTCCATTTCTCTCACTACTATTTTATCGCCGTGCCCGTATGCATTGGCTTTTACG
>CALXGU010000034.1 GCA_944387905.1 uncultured Clostridia bacterium | reverse complement strand
AGTGACAATATCATTGAATAAATTTTTATACTTGTTTTCAGACAAAATGTCTCCTTTCAAATTTAACCGCGGCGTTTACCGCAGCCAAGCATAAGTATATCGTATCATTTGCCGCGTTTCAACAAGTAAGTATTTCCGATATTGTAGTATAATTACAATGTTGGTTTTTACAGATGATTTGTTTTTTTGATGATTTTTGTTTTCTTTATCATGAACACATACTTCATCATATTATATATAAATAAACATCAGCTGAAATTGTAAGGTGAGATCATGAAAAAATTTTTTTCCAATATAAAACAAATAACGGAAAAAATTTGTATAGTTGACAAATTTCTTATAGTTTTTATGGTTGTTTTATTTGCGTATATAATTTTTCATATGTTTACATGCGCGTCAAAAGCAGATGATGACAATACTGTTTATATAATTGTAAGGACCTCTGCCGCTTCCATTTTCGGATATTTTATCAGCGGTAATTTTGCCGCTTCAGAATCTTCAAAGCAAAATAACAGCGGCGTTATGACATCTGTAATCAATACAGGATCGGATACATTGCCTGAAGCGTCAGGTATAAAATATCAGATAGGCTTCAGCGATTCATCTCAGGAAAAAGAGCGGCAAGTTCAGACGCTGGTCAATCAGAAAAACAGTCGTGCAGGAGCAGGCTGCAGTAAAATTCAGATCACTGTCGTCGCTGTCATAGGTATGGTGAGTCTCATGATTTTACTTGCTTCTAATGTATCCGGCAGTCAGAATTCAGAAATTTCTGCAATGGTATCTCAGCTCAGAGATTTTATTTCTGCATGTATAGGCTTTCTCATAAGCTGCGGCAAGACAAAAACATAAACAAATATAAGTATTTATTAAAATAAAAAAACGCCGGACCCAATATCTTTCTGGATCCGGCGCCACGCTGGCGGAGAAAGAGGGATTTGAACCCTCGCGACGGTTACCCGCCCTACGCCCTTAGCAGGGGCGCCTCTTCGGCCTCTTGAGTATTTCTCCAAGCTGACGAAAATATTATTTGAATTTGTCTTACAAAAGTATGCATGTATTATAATACAATATACGCCTTGTTGTCAATAAAAATTAAAAGCTTTTATTGTATTTTGTTTTAAAAAATTTAGCTTTCAAAAACGCCGCGCCTTTTTTCAGCTTATTTACTTTTTCCATATATACAAACGGGTATTCGGTGTATTTTATACCATTGGTATTTATCCACACATCTAAAAGCAGTTCCGAAACGCGGCCGAAAAATCTGGCATGAAAGCTATCCATGCCGTCCGCAGGCACACGTTTTTCCAATTCAAAAAGTATATCAAACAGCCAGCTGCAGTATTGATCAAACAGCTCGCGTTTCATTATCATCATGTTGAACATATGGGCGCTTGTACGCTTTTTCAAAAGCTCAAACTGAGGATAGTAATCAGGATATTTTTCACTGATAATAATTCCTGTTTGCTCCAGTGGCTCAGGTTCAAGCGTATTTACATAGTGGGAATAAAGATTTTCAATATAATACTTACGTTTTTTCGGCAGGATGGCATCATGATTTTCAAGCAGGGCAGACGCCGTGTCATAATCCAGCAATCTGTTCGGGGCTTTGCCGAAATGACGGCGGTAATGTACAAGTCCCACAGCGTCGGAGTTTATGTTTTTCCATGCCCAGTAAAGACCCGTAAGCTCACAGAAAAACGGATTTTTTGCGGAGATGTTATCTCCTGTATCGTCGCATTGATATCCGATTTTTTCATGCAGAGCACTGCCGACCTGTACGGGAAGGTACAGACGGTCTTCGGGCATATTGTATTTCTTGTGAGCCGCTACTATTACCTTGATCTCCAATCCCAGACCTCCTACATTGATCCTTCCTTTTTGAATACTACGGTTATTGTTTTTAATAAAATTTTAAAATCGAGGCCCAGATTCCATTCGCTGATATATTTAGTGTCAAGTCTGACGACCTCTTCAAAATCCGTGATATTGCTTCTGCCGCTCACTTGCCACATCCCGGTAATGCCGGGTTTGGTCGCAAGTCTTGCACGGTGATGTTTTTCATATTTTTCCCATTCGTCCATTGTCGGAGGGCGGGTGCCCACAAGACTCATATCGCCTTTGAGCACATTGAGAAACTGAGGAAACTCATCAAGACTCAATGCGCGTATCTTAGATCCGATTCCGAATTTCAATGTTCCGTCAGGAAGTATTTTATTTCCGATAATGCGCGGATCGAAATCCAGCTTGAACATCATGCCGTCTTTTATCCGGTTGTTTTCAAGCAGCTCTTTTTTTCTCTCCTCGGCATCCATATACATGGTGCGGAATTTATAAATTTTAAATTTTTTTCCGTTTTTTCCGACACGATACTGTGAAAAAATTATAGGTCCGGGCGATGAAAAATATATTATCGGAGCCAGCACAATAAACAGCAGTCCTGTTATGATACATCCCAATAGTCCGCCGATTATATCCATAGCCCGTTTTACCACTGTCTGCAGGGTCGTGACGTAATTTATGCTTGTCGTCAATACGGTATAATCCCCGACTTTTTCTATAAGCTGTTTCTTCCCGAGCATGTCCGCATCGATATCCAGCTTCTCATGTACCGTGACTCCCATTATCGTAAATTGGTCAATCAATTCCTGAGGGTAGGCTATATTTTTGGAAAATGCAGCGAATACTTCATCTACCCATTCATGGCAGACATAATCTATAACGCTGTTTCTGTCTGCAACGATCGGGATCCCTTCAATTTCTTCTCCGCGCATATCGCTGTCTATTACCGCGATACCGGACAGGCAGAACTGTTCATAATTATTTTTTATCAGCTGAGAAACTATTTCGTTTACTTTATCGCCGGTGGTGACTATAAGCATTGAACGCTTTCTGCGGTCAGTACGGTTATTGTGGAGTATTGTATGCTTTCTCCAAATTCTTACAAGATATGAAGTGAGCAGATAGATTATGCCCATAAGAAACATTGTGACACGGGAATAGTAAAAGCTCTCCTGTATTGAAAACAGATACAGTACTGACAGAAGAAATACTATCGTCACATGTTTCAAAGTGGCGGCAAATTCTTTGTAGTAACCACGCTTTAAAACGCCTTTGAGAGTCTCAAAGAAAAACAATACGGCAATATCCGCAAAAGTTATAAATATCGCCATATTTCGATAAAGCTGATCACCGTAAGGGTTATTTAGTCCATGGCGAATAATATACGAAAGTGTGAAAGACAGGTGCAGGCAGAGCAGATCCAGCAGTATAAAATCATAATGCTTTGCCCAGCCGCTTGATTTCTTCTTGTACATATCCGTTTCCCCTTTAAAATGTGGACTGCATAAAAATGCTATTGATTGTCCTCGACGGTTTCTTGATCGTTTTCGAGTATAAAGTTTTCAATCACTTTAGCCGCTTCATCAAGATCATAGATATAATACCATACCCCGTTGATCATCCGACCGCCTTTATCCAGCTCTGATGTGGGCATACCCAAAGATTCAAACTGAAGGGAACTCATATTGGTAACTGCCCATGTCCCCAGTGAAAGTATTTCATTATTAGTAAGAGATGTTGAACATTCATTTAAAATGAGATTTATAAGCTGAGGATATTTTAGCGGGCTGAGGTCCTTGAGCTTGTCGTAAATCGCCATTAGTACCTCGCGCTGACGTTCGCCCCGCATCACATCTCCTCCGACATGACGCACTCGGCAGTATGCGACAGCTTGTCCGCCGGTCAGCGTCTGAGTCCCTGCCTCTTTTATATATTCACATTCGATACCCATGCTGTTCATGTAAGGAATATAATTGGCGTTTATATCACTCATTTCTGCACGGTCAATGTCTATTGTCACACCGCCTATAAAATCTACTATGTCGGCAAGTGCCCAGAAATTGGCCGTGACATAATCTGTTATATTCATATTGAACGCGCTGTTTAAGGAATTAAGTGCAAGCTCAGGACCTCCGAAAATATATGCGTGTGTTATTTTGTCCTTGCCGCGTCCGAGTATATCAACATACGTATCACGTGCTATTGATGTCATTTTTATTTTTTTATGCTTGCGGTCAAAGGTTAAAATCATGATCGCATCCGAACGGCTGAGCTGGTCTATTGTTCTGGAATCTATGCCATACAGTGCGATATTGACAACGTCCTGACCTTCATATACATCTTTTGCGGATTCTGGAACTTCGATACTGTCGGAATCAAACTCATCTCTGGTTATTTGCGAAAGCCAGACATTCGCTGTGGCGTAAAGAGTTAAGGCAAGAACCAATATTACTGACAAAAATGATGTCAGAAACACCGCGATCGAGCGTTTTAGTGTTTTGTTCTTGCCCTTGTAAAACTTTTTACTGTATATATTAAAATTTTTTTTATTTGACATTATTATCCTCAGAAAGTAAACTTTCATTCCATGTTATAATATTGCTAATTATACAGTAATATTTCCTTAAAGTCAATAATCATTAGAATTATGTCAATAACGCTGGTTTTATATTCGTAGCCAAGTATATCTATATATGTAACCAAAACGTCAAAATGTTGCAATTATAAAAAATTTTTAATTACAATATTGTAATTAACGAAAAAATACCGGCAATAAATAGTTATTGTTTTTTTACGCGCAATGTGGTAGAATAATGCTGTAATATATGCATTTTGCATGCAAATCCGGAGGAAAGAATATGTATGATTGGCTGATAGTCGGTGCCGGTTTGTACGGTGCCGCTTTTGCGCAGCAAATGAAAGAGATGGGTAAAACCTGTCTTGTGGTGGAAAAAAGAGATCATATCGCTGGAAATATTTATACGCAAAACATAGAAGGAATAAATGTCCATTGTTACGGCGCGCATATTTTCCATACATCCGATAAAGAGGTATGGGATTATGTCAACAGATTTGCTCAGTTCAATAATTATATAAACAGTCCTGTAGCAGATTATAAAGGCAAGTTATATAATATGCCGTTTAATATGAACACGTTTTATCAAATGTGGGGAGTGACGACTCCCGCTCAGGCAAAACAGATCATCGACCGCCAGATAGCAGAGAGCGGCATTACAGAACCGAAAAATCTCGAGGAACAGGCAATATCGCTTGTCGGACGGGATATATATATGACGCTTGTAAAGGGGTATACAGAAAAGCAGTGGGGGCGTCCGTGCGATCAGCTGCCGGGATTCATCATCAAACGCCTGCCCGTTAGATTCCGTTTTGACAACAACTATTTTAATGACCGATATCAGGGGATACCCGAGGGCGGATATACAAAAATGGTTGAAAAAATGCTTGACGGTATCGATGTCGAACTGGACTGTGACTTTTTTGAAAACAGACAGAGGCTTGAGGGTATGGCTAAGAGAATACTTTATACCGGCTGTATTGACAGATACTTTGATTTTTGTTACGGCGACCTGGAGTACCGCAGCCTGAGATTTGAAAACGAGATACTGGATATTGATAATTATCAGGGCGTGGCGGTCGTGAATTATACCGATACCAAGCCTGAATATACCAGAATAATCGAGCATAAGCATTTTGAATACGCCGACTCGCCGAAAACGGTGATAACAAAAGAGTATTCTGTCACCTGGAAGCCGGGCATGGAGCCTTACTATCCGGTAAACGATGAGAAAAACGCCCTGCTTTATGGCAAGTATGCAGAACTTGCCGCAAAAGAAAAAAATGTCATTTTTGGCGGAAGACTGGGCGAGTACAAGTATTATGATATGGACAAGGTGCTGCGCAGCGCGCTTGACTGTGCGCGCAAAACAGAAAACCAGCTATAACTATATAATTTGTTTGCGCCGGACACGGCAGAATCTGTCTGCCGTGTCCATCTGACAGCTTAAGGAGAAATAACTTAAAATGGAAAATGAGTTGCCGCTTATCAGCGTTATAGTACCCATTTATAATGTGGAAAAATATCTGCAAAAATGTGTTGACAGCATACTTTCACAGACATATAAAAATACACAGATAATCCTTGTCGATGACGGGTCTCCCGATAACTGTCCTCAGATCTGCGACGAGTATGCCGCAAAGGATAGCAGGATAAAGGTCATACATCAAAAAAACGGCGGAGTGTCCGCTGCCAGAAATGCGGGATTGCGCAACGCGCAGGGTAAGTTTATAGCATTTGTTGATCCGGACGATTATGTCTCTGATGACTTTCTGCAGTTTATGTACGGTCTTATCTGTAAATATAACGCGGATATAGCGTCATGCGGAGCTCTGGAGGTTTATCCGTCGGGAAAGACCGCGCCTCAGTGCGCTGATACCGACGTACATGTAATGGACAGACGTCAGGCGCTTGAGCGTATGTGTTACAATGACGGATTTTATATTACGTTATGGGACAAGCTATTTAAAGCCGAGCTTTTCGACGGTATCGAGTTTACAGAGGGCAAGCTGTATGAGGACACAGGCACGACATATAAGCTTGTTGACCGCGCGGACAGGATCGTATCCTGCTGTCAGATCAAATACTACTATGTCATATCCCCAAGCTCAAGCTCTATAACCACAATTTCATTCAGCAGAAAAAAGCTTGATTATGTGGAAATGGCTGATGAGATGGCAGAGTATATTATACAAAAATATCCCGAGTTGACACCTGCTGCACAGCGCAAACAGCTGCACGCCTGTCTGTCTACGCTGACTCAGCTTGTAAACTCGTCGATGCGTGACAAGCAGGTCGAACAACAGCTTTTGAAGCGTATCGGCGCTCTTAAAAAAAGCGCTCTGAAAAATCCCCGCACACCCAAAAGAGATAAGGCTGCTCTGTATGCTCTGAGTCTGGGCTACGGTGTTTTTTCTGTGATGTGGCGTGTATACTTAAAAATTAAGAAGGGTTAAAACATGATAAATAAAATGCTGGTCGGCTTTATTCAGGACGGAAAACACAGCGGTATAGACAAATACCTGCTGGGATTTTGCAAAGTCGCCTACCAAAACGGAGTAAAGCTTGATTTTCTTACAGATAAGGTTACGCCCCAGATGAACGAGTATATGAACGCAATGGGATACGGTCTTTTTCCTGTGCCGAGTCTAAAAAAGCCTTTGTCTCAGTTTTTGAGAATAAAAAAAATAATAAAAAAAGGCGGATATGACGCGGCGTATTTCAATATTTCCGAATCGTTCAACTGTATAGGCCTGCTCTCGGCAAAGTTCTGCAGGGTCCCGGTGCGTATTATCCACTCTCACAGCTCCGGCGTGGACAGGCATAATAAATATGTACGTCTTATCAGAAATATGCTTCATCGATTTTTTAAGAAAACGGTTTCGGCATATTCGACAAAGCGTTTTGCCTGTTCGTCTGTTGCCGGAAAATGGATGTTTAATAACGACTTTGAAATAATTTATAATGCGGTCGACGGTAAGCGCTTTAGCTATGACCAAAATATAAGGGAGTATACTAGAAAATTTCTTGGTCTTACAGATGAGAAAACGTTTATTCATATAGGACATTTCTGCTATCAGAAAAACAATTTTTTTCTGATGGATGTTTTCAGTGAAATTTTAAAGAGAGATAAAAACTGTGTTCTTTTGTCGGTGGGAATGGGTGAGGATTTTGATGCGGTTTGCAAATATGCAAAAAAACTTGGCATTGATAAAAGAATAAAATTTTTGGGGGTCAGGGATGACATACCTGCGCTGCTGAGCGCGTCGGATGTGTTTATATTTCCGTCAAGATTTGAAGGATTGTCTATAACATGTATAGAAGCTCAGTTTTCGGGCTTGCCCTGCGTTTTGTCAGATGCTATATCACGGGAAGTAAGTCTGTCTTCCAAGCTGGTATTTTTGCCGGCTCAGGATCCGGGCAAGTGGGCTGAAACCGCACTTTCCATGTATTCACAAAGACAGCCCGCCAGTCTTGACAAAAATGTTCTGAAGAATTATGATATTGTTAATCAGCAGGAACAATTAAAAAGTATTTTGGGAGTTTGAAATGAAACGTTATATAGATAAATACGGGGCAAATGCGCAGTTATTGTTCAAAGCCCTGTTTATGATACATCTGCTGCTGAGTATCAATATACTGCTTGTAGGCACACCGGTTTCAAGACTGGTGCTTGCAGTATCCGTGCTTGTCGGCGCTGTTCTGCTTTTTACAAGACTTTTTGAACTCAAGCAGATAATACATTCTTTTGAGGGTGTAATTTTAATTCTGTTTATGATTTCCTATCTCATATCAGTTGCTGTCAATGTGCAGTACGGATATATTTCCGGGGCAAAGTATTTTATCTGGTTTGTTCTGCTTATCGGCGGTGTGTTCTGGATAAAAAGAGATACAGACCGTAAAAAAATCTACAACGAGTTTATAATACTTTCTATTATACTTATAGTAATAGTCACTGTTACCAATATCGTAAATATCGCTTTGCTAATTGATAAGTACAGCAGTATTTATGCAAGCGCAGACGGTAATTATTATGTAATGGGATATGCGTCGTGGGGAAGACTATACGGTATATATACCGACCCTAATTACGGCTCGGTAATATCATGCGCTGCTGTGGTATGCGCGATTTTCTGCTTTTTGTCCGCACGGCGTATACTGTTCAGGATACTGCTGGTTCTCAGTGTAATAGTGAATTTCTTATACTGTTCTTTTTCGGCGTCCCGTACCGGAAATATTGCGATGATGGTCGGTATATCTGTATTTTTCTTTATTTTTCTTATAAGAAAATTCAAAAAAATGTTTGTTCTGAAGTCTGCCGCTGCAGCTATCTGCGCTGCTGTTATATCAGTTCTTGTTTTCAACGGTATTCAGACAGGATACAACAGTATTCAAAAACATATTGCACAAAGTGAGAGCCATAATCATACAGCAAATGATAATGAGGATGAAGAGGCGCAGGACGTTCCTATCATAGGCAGGACAGAGGAGGAGCTTCAGGGGGATGTCAGCAACCGCAGGTTTGATATATGGAAGAGCGGTCTTGAGATTTTCAGGAAAAATCCTGTGCTTGGCATAGGCTGGAACAATACGGTAGCATATGTAAGCGAAAATATACCTGACAGCTATATGCTCGGAGACATAAACGGACTTGCCAATTTTGACGTCTTTCATAACAGCTTTATAGATGTATTTGTATTTCAGGGTCTGACAGGCGGTGTAATTATGCTGGCACTTATTGTGTATGTGCTGATACTGCTTGTAAAAGAGACTGCTGCGCGAAAATATGAGCCCAAGTATTTTGCGCTGTCGGTAGCAACTGTTTTATTGTGTGTTTTCTCGGGATGCGTGCTTTCCGTTTTGGTGTATTTCAACAATATAATAAGTTATTTGTTCTGGCTGTTTTTGGGATACATCATTTATTTTTACAAAGTCAAGGATGAAGTGTAGATGAAAGTTCTCAGTATATCTGTAGCAGCTTATAACATGGAAAAGCTGATACGGCAGAATCTTGATTCATTTGTCGGCTCAAGCGTCAGAGACGATATAGAGGTACTTGTGATCAATGACGGATCTACGGATAATACAGCCGATATCGTAAGGGAATATGAAGAAAAATATCCCGGTACGGTACGTCTTATAAATCAGCAGAATGCCGGTCCGGGCTCTACCGTCAACCGCGGCATAGAAAATGCGAGCGGCAGATATTTCCGCAGGGTCGATGCGGACGACTGGGTCGACACGGGTTTAGAGCAGTATGTGAATGTGCTCAAGACTACGGATGCGGATATGGTTGTCACCAACTATACCTGTGTTGATGATAAGACCGGTCAGACGCGGTTTGTCAAAATCAACGGACTGAAAGCGGGAGTATTACAGGACTTTGACAGTGTTTGCGCAGATTTGTCACTTGAAATGCATGCCGTGACCTTCCGTACGGATATCCTTCAGAAAAACAATATCCGCCTGTTCAACGGATTTTATACTGATATTCAGTATCTTCTGTTCCCAAGCATCTATGTCAAAACAGTTCTGTATACAGACTGCAATGTCTATATGTACAGGGTAAGTCTCTCAGGTCAGAGCATGTCCGCGGCAAGTATGCAGAAAAATATAAAAATGCACGACGATATGGTCTTTTCTGTCGTAAATCTTTACAATCAGGCAAAAGCAATCAGCAGTCCGACAGCGCAGTATATACTTTCTAAGCTTGTATATGTGTGCGGTACACAGCTGGGGACGCTTTTATCGTTTGTGCCCGGCTCTGCGAATAAAAAAAGACTTTTTGATTTTATATTACGTTTGAAAAAGGAATGTCCCGACGCATATGCTCGGTTTTGCAGGTATAAAACCATGCGCGTGCTCAGGTTTTCAGGCGGCTTGTTGTATTCTGTTATATGTAAAATGCATCGCCGCAGATTGGGGTTATAGATACAATGGAACCTGAAAAAAAAGTTTCTGTCATTAAAAATTATTTATACAGCTTGAGTTATCAGCTTCTTTTGCTGATAGTTCCGCTGATAACAATGCCTTATCTGGCAAGGACGCTTGGCATTGAAAATCAGGGAACTTTCAGTATACTGTATGCTGTATCAAGCTGTTTTGTTATGTTCGGATGCGTAGGTCTAAATCTGTACGGACAGCGTGAGATCGCATACTGCAAAAACGATATCCAAAAGCGAAACAGGGTCTTTTGGGAAATTGAGATCCTGCGTATTTTTACACTGGTCATAAGTCTTGTCGTATATTTCGGTTTTGTGTGGTTCAATACCAATGTCATCGGCATCGTTAATGTGTATAATCCGTTGTATTTTGCGCTGTTTGCAGTAGAGATACCGTCAGCCATGCTGGATATCAGCTGGTACTATCAGGGCATAGAGAATTTCAGACTGCAGGCTGTGCGTAACTTTGCGGTAAAGCTTGCGGGACTTGCGCTTATACTTATTTTTATAAAGGATACCGGCGATCTCTGGCTGTATATAGTGATATATACGGGCATGAATCTTATAGGAAATCTGTCGCTCTGGATTACAAAGCTTTCAAACGACGGTTTTGCCGCGGTTGATTTTTCGCATTCCAAAGAGCATTTAAAACGTTCTTTATTGATGTTTCTGCCGCAGATAGCAACAACTGTTTACGCCCAACTGGACAGAGTTATGATAGGCGGTCTGGTAAACGACGGGAATCTTCAGGCGGGAGTATATGACAACGCCGAAAAGATAGTTAAGATCGCATTGACTGTGGTGACCTCGATAGCCCTTGTTATGCTCAGCCGTATTGCGACTACCTATGTAAAAAATGATTTTGAAAAAGCCAGGGATTATATACATTCCTCATTTTCGCTGT
>CALXGU010000033.1 GCA_944387905.1 uncultured Clostridia bacterium | reverse complement strand
GGTTGGACGGTGGTCCAAAAAGTATATTCATAGGCTCGCGGCGTCTTATTCTTATAACACAGGCTGTAGCATCGTCTCCGGGACGATTCCCGTAAAGGCGGTTGCACTCGTCAATAAGCATAGTAGAAAGTGTTTTGGATGTATAGCCCACGTGTGCAACAGTAGCCATAAAATCCGCTATATCCTCGCGTTTCCAGCCGAAATTAAATGCTGTACCGATACCTGCATGCGGACATCCATCGCTCATAGCTATAAATATGTCATTTTCCTGCAGTTTGATATTTGATTTATATATTTTTTTACCGTCGATATTCAGTTCGCTTTTCGGATAATCATAAACTTCACAGTCGCGCAGCATTATTATCTGTGGATTATCATATTGTATCAATTCCGCCGTCTGATTGTTTATAAGATGTATTATTGTAAAAGTTGAGTATGCGACGCCCCTAACGGAACAGATCGGAAGTGTAGCGGCTATAGTCGACACGCATTCCTCTAGACTCAGACCCTGGGCCATCATGGTGGATATTATTTTCGAGGTCAGCGTCGACAGTATACTTGCTTTTACACCGCTTCCCAAACCATCCGCCAGCACGATCACCGTTGAGTTTTCGCCCTGATCAACTATATCGACATGATCTCCGCACAGCTGTTCTCCGATATGATTTATACTTTTGTAGCCTATATCTGCACACAGATTATTCATCTGAAATTGACTCCTTTAATTTTGAAAGCGCAATTTTTGTCTCTGCGGCTGTTTCTCCCAAAAGTGACGCTATTTCCTGAACGATACGCATCTGTTTATCTACCACTTTATCTGCGATCTCAACTGTCTGACGGCTGATGCTTTCTTTTTGTTCCCGTACTGCCTGTTCTTCCGTCACATCACGCATTATACATACCAGCAGTCTGTATTCTTTATCATAAATTATTGTCTGTTCGACATATTTTTCATATTCGGCAAGATAGACACGTTTATCGTGTATATTTCTTCCGGTGCTCAAAACTTCCATAAATTCTTTGGGGTCAAGCACACGTACAACCTGATCTCCAAGAATATCGGACGCAGAGCGCAGATTCATTATTTTCAAAGCGGCCTTGTTGATCTGCTGAACCTCCAGCTTTTCATTCAGAACTATAAGACCGTTCGGGGTATTCCTGACAATGTTATCGGAAAAGCTCTCAGCTTTATCCTTAAGATACGGCAGGCACATAGATATTTCAGCCTTGCCCTGATAAATCGCAACAGCCTTTTCACGGCATGTGTCATAGCCGCATGAGCCGCAATTTAGTTCATCGGACGGCTTGGTTTTTCCCATTTGTCTTAATATCTCAGTTATTTCACTTTCAGTCGGCGGCTGAAGCTTGCGCTCTATTACCGTAAATGTTTTTTCTATCGACAGCGGATCCGGCTGATCCACTTTAAAGTCCTTATCCCCGGAAAACTCAGCGACAGCAACATAATCGCGCACCGGAGAACGATGGAATTTTTCCATGACCGGACCGCCTACACAGCTGCCCACACACGCTGACATTTCTATAAAACATTTATGTATTTTTCCGCTTTCAATATCACGCAACGCCTCAATACAGTTCTGCACTCCGTCTAAAGCCATATATGTATAATCAGGATTGCTTTTTTCCATTGTTTTAAGTATCCCGCCGGTAGTCGGGAAAAAACGTGCCTTACTGTATTGATCGTGATCCATTTCACGTTTCAGTTCTATATTTTCGGATTTAAGCCAGCGCGTCAGTTCGTCAAAGGTAAGCACGGCGTCTACAATTCCCTCATAATATGACGCCTCATCCTTCTTGGCAACACACGGTCCGATAAATACGCATTTTGCGCCCGGATACCGTTTCTTTATATCAACACAATGTGCCTGCATCGGTGACATTACATTTGCAAGATACGGCATTTCTTTAGGAAAATATTTCTGTACAAGCAAATTTATGCTGTGACAGCATGTAGTTATAATTATATCTCTATTGTCCTCATTGAGCATTCTGTCGTATTCGCGCTTGACAATAGTAGCTCCTACCGCTGTCTCTTCAGCATCTGCAAAGCCAAGCTGCTTAAGCGCCTCTCTCATCGCCTGTATACCGACTCCGTCATAGTTTGCCACAAATGACGGAGCAAGACTTACATATACCGGATCTCCGCTCTGAAGCAATACTTTTGCTTTCTCTGTCTCATCTACTATTTGCTTTGCGTCCTGAGGACACACAACAAAACACTGACCGCATAAAATACATTCGTTTCCGATTATGTATGCCTGGTTTCCGGAAAAACGTATTGATTTTACGGGGCAGTGACGAATACACTTATAACAATTTTTGCAGTTTGATTTTTTTAAAGTAAGACAGTCCATTAGAAGCCTCCTTCGCCTTTCAGCTTTCCGAGTACTTTTTCAGCAAAAAAAGCAGGAAATTTTTCCTCGGTAAGACCTGCAAATATTTCATCATCTATTGTTACCGTGACTCCCTCTCTGTTGCATTTGCCTGTGCAAAAGCTGCCTGCGAGAGTTATTTGATCTTCCAGCTTATTTTCTTCTACTGCCTGCTGAAAAAGCTCGACTATTCGCTGCGAGCCTTTCAGATGACAGGAACTGCCGACACATATTTGAACTATGATATTACTGCGCCTTCTCCAGTACATTTGTTTTGAAAAATTCATCTACCGTATCCGGTGATACAGAATAGAACTTGTCATCTACTGTTACGCACACGCCCTGCTGGCACTTGCCCATGCAGAATGTGCCGCCAAGTTCCACTTTATCGCTAAGACCGTTTTCGCGTATCAGATACTGCAGCTGCTCTACCACCTGGCGAGAACCTTTGATATGACATGATGAACCTATACATACTGTGATTTTCATTACTTCTTCTCCTTATTCGTAATCAACTACATTTATCCATGAATTCAGAAATTCACGTTCTTTTTCATTTCCTTTTACTGTCTGTGACGCCGCAACAATAGGCATCCATTTCTGAACATAATGCATTTGTGTACCGCTTTTTTCGCAAAACAGTTTAAGGTATTTATGCGCGCCCGCAATATCGCCTGACAGCCAAAACAGCAAATATGTTCTTGCGGCGTCTGCAGATGCATTGCCCTGCGTCGCATGCGACCAATCCAATATATACGGACGTCCGTCATCGGTTATTATGATATTTGACGGATTAAAGTCGCCATGACAGAGCTTATTGTGTTTGGGCATAGCGTCAAGACGAGTATGCAGATCATACCGGACCGTTGCATTAAGATCAGTCATTGATATCTTTCTGTTCATTTTATCTTTCAGCTTGTTCAAAAGCGGACATGTCTTTGAGTGCATTTCAAGCTGAAGATCTGTAAATAAATTCAGATATTGATCCTTTTGATCCGGGTTTTCCTGCATGAGCTGCGCCAGTGTTTTACCGCTGATATAATCAGATACTATCGTCCATTTCCCCTCATATTTACTCACTTCCAAAACACGTGGGATATTTAAACCTGTTTCTTCGACACGCGCCTGATTCAACGCTTCATTAAGAACATCTGATTTTGAATAACTCAAATCAAAAACTTTTAGACATCTGTCATTATCCCGATAAATAGTCTTATTATTTCTTACCGCTATAATCTTATCTGATTTCATGGCCAAACCTCCAGTCGTATATATAATAACATATCTTTCTTCAAACGTAAACAATAATTTTATAATAACAATTAATTTTTTTGTTAAAATACGCAGTATGACCTGGACCCTGCATTTTTCTCGGCCTGCATATTCATAGTAAAATATTCAATGATTAATCAGTGTGTTTTAGTCAAAAAATAAGCTTGACTAATTTCTTGACTTATATTTTATTAAAGGGTATAATTATCCTAATAATCGTTTATTCAAACCAGGAGATGTATTATGCAAAAAGAATTACAGTATCCGTTTAATTCGCAGCTTATACTGAAAAAACGCAGATCTCTAAAAAAAAGACTTTTAAACCAAAATAAAACTTTCATTGATAAAAACATCGCCGTTTTAGGCGGTTCTACCACACATGATATTATTTCAATACTGGAACTGTTTCTTCTCAATTTCGGTATAAAGCCTGTATTTTATGAATCAGAGTTCGGGCAGTGGTGGCAGGATGCGATGTTTCCTTCCGAAGAACTTGAGAATTTTAATCCAGATATCGTATTTATACACACAAGCAACCGCAATATACAGAACTTTCCTGCGATATCCGATACAAGCGAAAACATAGATGACATGATAAATGCCGAGTTTTCCCGCTTTCAACAGGCATGGCAGGCTCTGAAAAACAGATATAATTGCATTATAATACAAAACAATTTCGAATTGCCTTACTATCGTCTTTTGGGCAACGCCGATATTTCTGACAGACGCGGCCGTACAAACTATATATGCAGACTTAATCGTATGTTTTCCGATTACGCTGCCGCAAATGACGCTTTTTATATAAATGATATCAATTATCTTTCCGCGGACTACGGCCTTTCGAAATGGTCCGAACCGTTTTACTGGCATATGTATAAATACTGTCTGAACCTTGATGCTATTCCTGAATTTGCCTTCAATCTTGCTTCAATTATAAAAGGCATATACGGCAAGAATAAAAAAGCTTTGGCACTTGATCTGGATAATACACTTTGGGGCGGAGTTGTCGGTGATGATGGTGTTGAAGGCATAGAGATAGGCCATGAAACATCTATGGGTCAGGTTTACAGCGAATTCCAAAAATATTTAAAAGAGATATCTTCGATCGGTATCACTCTAAATGTCAATTCAAAAAATGATCATGAAAACGCCATTGCAGGACTCAATCATCCCGAAAGCACGCTCAGGCCGGATGATTTTATTGTTATCAAGGCAAACTGGCAGTCAAAAGACAGAAATATATTTGAAATCGCAAATGAACTTAATATAGGCTCTGACAGCATAGTATTTATAGATGATAACCCGGCAGAACGCGCCATGGTTGAATCAAGCCTGCCCGATACCTGCGCTCCGGACATCGGCAATCCGTAAAATTATATACGTATAATCGACCGTTCAAGATTTTTCGAGGTGACAAAGCTTTCAAGCGATGACGTCAGCAGAAATGATATGTATCGTGCCAATATAAAACGTGCAGCCGAACAGGCTAGTTTTGCCGATTACGGTGAATATCTGCGCTCACTTGATATGAAAGCTGTTATCAGAGATTTCGATCCGATATATATTCCGCGCATTGCTCAGCTGACCAATAAATCCAACCAGTTCAACCTGACAACTTGGCGTGTTTCAGAAAGTGAAATGGATCAAATCGCAAAAAGCGATAAGTATATTCGTCTTTACGGGAAATTATCTGACAAATACGGCGACAACGGCGTTGTCACCGTCGTAATCGGCGAGAAGGACAAAGATGCCCTTCATATCAGACTATGGCTTATGAGCTGCCGTGTACTTAAACGTGATATGGAGCTGGCCATGCTGGACTGTCTGGTATCAGACGCAGCTGCCTCAGGTATAAGCACAATTTACGGCTATTATTATAAAACCGCTAAAAACTCCATGGTTAAAGAATTTTACGGCTCACTTGGCTTTGAGATGATCGAACAGTCCGATGACAGTAGCAAATGGGCTCTTGATCTGAACGGCTACAAAAACAAAAATAAATATATAGAGGTGGAAAGATAATGGACAGAGCAGAAATTTTTGAAAGACTCAACAATGTTTTCAGGGATGTGTTTGACGACGACTCTATCACAGTTTCAGATAATACTACCGCATCGGATATAGACGGCTGGGACTCGCTTATGCATATAACTCTTATCTCTGCTGTTGAAGATGAGTTTGACATGAAATTTGATATGAAAAGCGTCGTAGCTATGAAAAACGTCGGAGATATGGCCGATATAATAGAGAAGGAAGCATAATGATTTTTACTTCTGTAAAATTTTTGGTTTTTATAACAGCGGTTGTTTCTATATATTTTATATTTCCAAAAAAATACCGCTGGATATGGCTACTTGCGTCAAGTTATTTTTTCTATTTGTCCGCGAGTGTCAAGTACGGAATATTTTTGGTATTTTCTACTGTCGTCACCTATACAGCGGCATTGTTGATAGAAAAAGTGTCTGAGAGCATTGATGTCTCTCTGCTCCCGAAGGAACAGAAAAAACAGGCAAGACAAATTTTAGATAAGCGTAAAAAAATCATAACAGCTATTGCCATTGTTATTAATTTCGGAGTATTGTTTGCTCTTAAATACTATAATTTTACTGTTGAAAACATTTCGGCAATAGCAGACACATTCGGCCTTAAGTTTTCCCCCGCATTACTGAATGTATTGCTTCCTGTCGGAATATCTTTTTATACATTCCAGGTCATAGGATATATAATTGACGTTTACAGAGGGATAAATAAAGCGGAACGCAACTTTTTTAAATACGCATTATTTGTCAGTTACTTTCCTCAGATCATGCAAGGCCCGATCGGCAGGTTTTCCGAACTGTCCAAGACTCTATATACAGGACATGCCTTTGACTATGAGCGCTTTACCTTCGCGCTGCAGAGAATGCTGCTTGGATTTTTTGAAAAGCTTGTAATTGCGGATCGCCTTGCAATAGCGGTAGATACCGTTTGGCCTGATTATCAATCATACGGCAAATTTGAAATACTCCTTATAGGCGTATTTTATGCGATCCAGATATACGCCGATTTTGCAGGGTACATGGATATAGCCCTGGGAGCTTCTCAGATAATGGGTATTCGCCTTTCCGAAAACTTTAAAGCTCCGTATTTTTCCGCGTCGATTCCTGAGTTCTGGCGGCGCTGGCATATTACTCTCGGCTCATGGTTCCGCGATTATCTGTTTTATCCTGTAATGCGTTCCGGCTGGTGCACAGCTCTCGGCAAAAAATTAAAAGGGATAATCGGCAAAAAAGCCTCAAGTAAAGCGACAACCGTTATTGCGCTGTTATGCGTCTGGTTTTTTACGGGAATGTGGCACGGAGCAAACTGGACCTATATCATGTGGGGTGTATATTACGGCGTACTGATAATACTTTCAACGCTTTTTGCCCCGCTGTTCGACTCTTTTGTACAAAAGCACTCAATCAACAGAGACAACCCTGTATATAAGTCGTTGCAAATACTTAAGACTTTTATCCTTGTCTGCATAGGCTATATATTTTTCAGAAGCGATACGCTTTCTCAGGCATTCGGTATAATCGGTCGTATTTTAAATTTTTCCACGCCGCTCACCTCTCCCGCCGGCATAGGAATAGACAGAGCCGACATCATAGCGGCTGCTGTGTTTGTACTGTTGCTTATAATTATCGATATATTCCGTGCTTATGACATAGATATCAGAGAAATAATTGCCAAGAAGAATATTGTGCTGCGCTGGGCAATTTATTTTATAATGCTTTTTGCGGTCATTATTTTTGGTATTTACGGCCCCGGATATACTTCATCGTCATTTATCTATTTTCAATTTTAAGGTGAACAGTCATGAAAATCAAAATACAGAGATTAATCAAAGCTGTTGCTTTTATGCTTATATTTGTCATACTGTTTTCCGGTGCGACTTATATTCTTCGCAATAAAAACGAAGCTAATATTGTACTCCCCTTTTATGACGAACCCAAAAACACGCTCGACGTCTTGTTCATAGGTTCCAGTCACCTGATGTGTTCGGTATACCCCATGGAGCTTTATGACAGATACGGTATCGCATCTTATGTTTTTGCGAGTTCCGCGCAGCTGCTGCCTCAGTCATACTATCAGCTAAAAGAAGCTCTTAGATTTCAGTCACCGGAAATGGTAGTTCTTGACGTTTCAAGCGTCATCTACGACACAAAAATATCTACAACAGAATACGCTCATGTCCAAATTGACAATATGTCCTTTTCACCTGTCAAATACGAAGCTATACTTGACCTGTTCGACAGCGGTTCACGGCTGGAATATGTTTTCAATATCGCCAGATTTCACTCCAGATGGAAGGAACTTGGGCTGTATGATTTCAAGCCAATAACCTCCTGTACGAAAGGCGCGTATGTCAGTACAGATTGCACACCGTGTCTGCCAAACCGTATAATTTCCGCTGATGACAAATATGAGCTTTTCCCCACTGCTGAAAAATATCTGAGAAAGATACTTGATCTTTGCAGGCAAGAAAATATTGAGGTTTTGCTTTTTAACGCACCGTCTGTTGAAGAACACGACAGTCTGCCGCGCTGCAACGCAGTAAATGACATAGCTGAGGAATACGGACTTAATTACATCGATTTGAATTTCAACCCGGATATTATTGGATTTGATCCCTCTTCCGATTACCGGGATCCATGGCACTGCAACGCCAAAGGCGCTATGAAAGTCACGACATATCTTGGTGATTTTATTGTTTCGAATTATCAGATTCCCGACAGGCGTTCTGACCAAAGCTACAGCTTTTGGAATGAACAGCTGGAGGAATACAGAAACACATATAATTATTGATTTTAAAAAAGCAGGTACTTTATGATGTACCTGCTTTTTTATTAGCCTATTGACTTTTTTATTTATTTGTTTTACAATGAAATTGGTCTAACGCGTTAGACCAAGGAGGATATTATGCCGATACCTAAAATTTTTGAAAGCGAATACAGGTTTTGTCTTATTCTTTGGGATAACGAACCGATTAAGAGCACGCAGCTTGCGCTGCTGTGCAAAGAAAAGCTGGGATGGTCGAAAACAACTGTTTATACAGTTATAAAACGGCTCTCTGAGCGCGGAATAATAAAAAACGAAAATTCTGTTGTCACATCGCTTGTAAGCAAACAGCAGGTACAGATTTCGGAGATCGATGAGCTTTTGGAAAATAGATTTGAAGGATCTTTGCCCGCATTTATTGCAGCTTTTGCCAAAAGGCAAAAGCTGACCGAAAAGGATATCAACCAAATCAAAGATATAATTGACAAGGGAGGCGTATGATCATGGAAAAAATATTTATACAGACACTCAATTGCAGCATTTGCGCCACTTGGGTCATAATCGCTGTGATTATTATACGTCTGGCAATAAAAAGAATGCCAAAATGGATCAGCTGCGCTCTGTGGTCTTTAGCGGCACTGCGGCTTATTATTCCCCGTTTTGTGCAAAGTGCCGTAAGTCTTATACCAAACACCTACACTGTGCCAGACACAATTATGCTGGACAGTAATCCTCAAATCGACACCGGTGTAAATATATTAAACAGTATCATCAATCCGGCAATAGCACAAAGTTTTACACCCAATCCTATTGCCAGCGCCAATCCGCTGCAGGTGTTGACATTTATAGCGTCCGTTATTTGGATATCAGGTCTATGCGCACTTGTTGTTTATATGGCTGTCAACTGGATAATATTAAAACGCCGCCTCGCATTTGCCGTAAAACTCAAAGATAACATATACCAAAGCGAAAAAATCAAAACCCCTTTTTTGTTCGGCATACTTAAACCGAAAATTTATGTACCCTTCAACACACCGCAATGTCATATTGACAATATAGCGGCGCATGAAAATATGCATATAAAAAGAAAGGATCATATTTTAAAGCCGCTGGCATTTATTTTGCTAAGCATATACTGGTTCAATCCGTTTATATGGGCAGCGTATATACTGTACTGCAAGGACACTGAGCTGGCATGTGATGAAAAGGCTGTTAAATCAATGAGTGAAGAAAAAAGAAAAAGCTATTCTCTGTCTTTGCTCCACTTCGGCAGCTGCAAAACCAAAGCCGTAATATATCCTCTCGGTTTTTGTGAAAGAGGTATCAAGGCACGCATTAACAATATAATATGATATAAAAGATTGAGAGTATTGGTTTTAATACTGGGCGCAGCAATACTTCTTGCGCTGTCGGCATGCTTTCTCACCGACCCGCAGCGTGGGCCGGATATTACAGCTCAGGATCAGGCAGCCGGACAAAGAATATATGTATACAGGCAGTCTCAGGAAACAGCCAAGCCATATCTGACACTAAACGAAAACAACGAATTTATATTTTTTTATTCCGCATTAAGCAGCTATTACGCAACAGGAGAATACAGCATCACAGATGATATGCTGATATGCAGGACATACGACGGAAAATACACATACACATTCCGAATAGACGGGCAGTGCTATATATTCGACAAAAGCAGATCTTCAAGCATACCGAGTTTAAACTTTTCAGGCGGTGACAAGACAAAGCTTGAGGAATGTGTTCCCGATAATGCGGTTTTTTCTTAAAATCACGTATATAAAACGCAGACGCGCAACAGCGCGTCTGCGTAATTTTTATAAAATCAGCCGCCAAGGTAAGCCTTTTTGATTTCGTCACTCTTTGCAAGCTCTGATCCGGTACCGGAAAGTTTTATTCTTCCTGATTCAAGGACATATGCCCTGTCTGCTATTCTCAATGCCATTTCGGCATTCTGTTCAACAAGCAAAATTGTTGTACCGGCTTTATGAAGATCTCCGATTATCTCAAAGATCTGCTCTACCAATATTGGTGCCAGACCCATTGACGGTTCATCCATCATCATTAATTTTGGCCTGCTCATTAACGCCCGGCCCATTGCAAGCATCTGCTGTTCACCGCCTGAAAGAGTTCCTGCTATCTGATTCTTTCTGTGTTTAAGGCGCGGAAAACGCTCAAAAACATTCTGGATATTATCTTTAATATTTCTGCCGTTTGTATATGCTCCCATTTCAAGATTTTCAAGAACCGTCATTTGTAAAAACACATGACGGCCTTCCGGTACATGTGCAATTCCCTTTGAAACAAGCTTATACGCTTCGGTATGAGAAATATTTTCATCCATAAAAGTTATACTGCCGGTTTTTGAACGAAGGAGCCCGGAAATAGTTTTTAATGTAGTTGACTTGCCGGCGCCGTTTGCACCGATCAGCGCAACTATTTCTCCCTGATTGACTTCAAGAGAAATATCTTTCAATGCGTGTATTTTACCGTAATATACATTTATATTGTCAACTTTAAGCATTTGCATCCCCCTCCTTCTTTTTACCCAGATACGCCTCGATGACCTTGGGATTTGATTTGATTTCGTCGGGAGATCCTTTGGCGATAACTTTGCCGTGATCAAGCACGCATATGCCCTCGCAAATATTCATTACCAAATTCATATCGTGTTCGATCAGCAAAATCGCTATACCGAAATTATCACGTATCCTGCGGATATTTTCCATAAGCTCAGTCGTTTCTGACGGATTCATACCGGCTGCAGGCTCATCAAGCAGGATGATTTTTGGATGAGTTGCCAGTGCGCGCGCAATTTCAAGACGGCGCTGAGCTCCGTATGGAAGTGAGCCTGCCTC
>CALXGU010000032.1 GCA_944387905.1 uncultured Clostridia bacterium | reverse complement strand
AACATAGTCGTGAGTATCTTGATTGATTTAAAGAAAAAGAGTCCGAACGCGAATTGCGTCCAGACTCAGTCTGGTGCCGGTGACCGGACTCGAACCGGTACGGTATTGCTACCACGGGATTTTAAGTCCCGGGCGTCTGCCAGTTCCGCCACACCGGCAAGATATGATACGCAGCAATTGCTGCGTATCAGTTATTATATACCAAACATAACTACTTGTCAACCAAAACAGGTCTTATGTCTGTACATTTTTTGCTTTTTTCATCGATCTGAGCAAATAGTCCGCACAGCATGCAACTGCCTTTTGCGTCGGATATCTGCATACGCTGATCCGGAAACCGGAAGTTATGCACACAGCATTCAATCGCTTTGCCGATGACCGAATCCCTTACACCCGTCATGCCGATATCCGTCATATATCCGGTGCCTTTCGGCAGTATCCGCGCATCATTTGTCTGAACATGCGTATGCGTACCGTACACCAGTGCCGCACGTCCGTCCAGAAAATAACCCATAGCCTGTTTTTCGCTTGTTGCCTCAGCATGAAAATCCACTACCGTTATGGCGTCGCTGTCTGTTTCAATAAGCCTTTGCGCATATTCAAACGGATTCAAACACTCAGTCATGCACAGACTTCCCGACAAATTTATCACACGCAGCCTGTACCTGCCGAAATCCAGCAGCAGCACGCCTTTTCCGGCACTGTAGTTTATCAGATTGGCAGGCCGGATAAGCCTTTTGCTCTCCTCATGAAGTAACGCCGCCGTTTTTTTCTGGAACGAATGATTACCGCCTGTCACGATATCAGCGCCCGCGTCTATAATCTGCCTGTACGCATATTCATCGATACCGTTTCCGCGCGCCGAGTTTTCACCGTTTACGATAACGGCATCCGGCCGATAGCGGCGCTTAAGCTCCCAAAGCCTCGCGCTCAAAAACTCTACGCCCTCCTGCGATACTACATCGCCTATACATAAAATCCTCATTGATATCTGTCGTTGATAAAATCAGTTCGGCGATATGCCGCACTGTACACGTTATATACTGAGTCCGGAGTCCCGTACAGCTCTGCCGGCATAGTCTGGCTTACAAACAGCTCCGATATCTGCGCGTCAGCGCTGAGCATCCTTCCCTCTGCTTCGCAGAATGTCAGATACCTGTCAGCTTCTGTCGGAGACAGCCCTGCTTCATAAATAAGCCGGTCCGAACGGCTCTCGGAATATCTTGCGCACCACAGCACTATAAATGCTACCGACGCCTCTTTCTTTTCATCAGCTATCGTTTTGGAGATCCCCATACCGCTGCCGCAAAAATCGGCAGTATACGTTCCCGATCCGGTAAATTTAGGGATCGGCGCCCAGCCGAGCTCAAATTCACCTTTTTGCGGAATATCTCCGTACATAAACACGGTATTTCCGCCGTCAAAGCTGAAATCGCCGTCGGAGACTGCGTTTTCTTTACCGAAAACATCGCCGAAAGCCTTAAAAGTGTCTATAACCTGCTGATCGGTCAGAGCCATTGTGTATCCGGCATCGGTGATGCCGCTTGCCTGCATCGTTCCGGCAGAGCCGAACGCCAGCCAGTTTTCACAGTCTAAAAGACTTGTGCTTTTTTTGTCGATGCCGTTATAAATGACGTTTAAATTTTCAACAGTCCACTCATTTTTGTTATATAGCTCAAACGGATCGTTTTCGCCCGTAATGAGCTTATTGTACCACATCACATTGCTGCAGCCTTTTGCGGTAAACAGCCTGTTCTGAGTCAGAGAAAATACCTTTGACGACACAGGCGCCCTATCGGTGAGCGTCACGATATCCTCAGCGCTTAGCATAAGCCCCAGAGCCGCCGCGCAGTCATTGACATTCGCGCTTATAATATCCGTTTCATGTCCTGCGTTGAGCGCGATAAGCTGCGAAGAATACAGAGTGCTGTCAGGCCGCAGCGTATACTTGAGCTTCAGTCCGTATTCTTGCTCAAGAGCGTCAAACCATTCCTTTTCGCTCATGCTTCCGGCATTGAATGCACTGTTTTCGGATGTAAAAAAGCTTAACTGCACAGACTTCAGCTGCGGAGTTTTAAAGTTTACGATATTCATGCCGTCTATATCCGCTGTGGGACGGATATGGTCGTTTTTTGTTTTATTTTTCAAATACCTGGCGCCCTCTGTCAGCTCAGTGTCGGACTGCTGTTCCTGTGCTGTCGGCTGGGACTGATTTTGTTCAGGCTGTTCAATGTCGTATTCTGTCTCGCTTTGTTCTGTTTGATCATCCGTCTGGTGATCGGTCTGCGTAATTATGTTATCCGGCTTACAGGCGCACAGCACAACAAGCAAAGCCAGTATCCATGCCAGTGCAGATATTTTTCTCATTTTCAATGCACCTCACAGCTGCCGCAGCAGGAATCACAGGAACAACCCGGCGCCTCAATATCATGAGCTATACCGTTTTTGTCATAATAGTCCTTAATTGCCGCCTTGATCGCCTCTTCGGCAAGCACAGAGCAATGCACTTTGACAGGCGGCAGTCCGTCCAAAGCTTCGATTACAGCCTTATTTGTAAGCTTCAAAGCCTCGCTTATCGGTTTGCCCTTTATAAGTTCAGTAGCCATTGAGCTTGTGGCGACCGCGGCGCCGCAGCCGAATGTTTTGAACTTGACGTCTGTAATTATATCGTTATCTACTTTTATATACATTCTCATTATATCACCGCATTTGGCGTTTCCGACCTGACCTACACCGTCTGCGTTTTCTATTTCTCCCACATTTCTGGGATTGGAAAAATGGTCCATCACCTTGTCACTGTACATGTTGATCTCCTTTCTTATCTGTTGTCAGGCCTGTTTTCCCAAACCGGTGACATTGCGCGGAGTTTATCCACCACCTGCGGCAGTACCTGTAAAATATAATCTATATCCTCATCAGTGTTTTCATCGTTTATTGTAAGTCTGAGCGACCCATGCGCCACCTCGTGCGAAAGCCCCAGCGCGAGCAGCACATGTGACGGATCAAGCGAACCTGTCGTGCATGCCGAACCGCTTGAAGCGCAGACCCCGTTCAGGTCCAGCATCAGTATCAGGCTCTCCCCTTCTATATATTCTACGCTGACATTTACATTCCCGGGCAGTCTGTTTTTTCTGCCGCCGTTCAGCCT
Organism: uncultured Clostridia bacterium; assembly: GCA_944387905.1. GTDB lineage: Bacteria > Bacillota > Clostridia > Oscillospirales > QAKW01 > RGIG9041. Next base: position 8,238 of record CALXGU010000032.1, on the reverse strand, counting down.
AGTATAGGGAATTTTTCCCAGAATGCCGTCTATAAGCCTGTCGCGCATTGCAGACACACGCGCAGAGACGGTGTCGACCTGAGCAAGCGCCATAGACAGGGCACAGGCGGTGCCAACGATTCCGGCGACGTTTTCGGTGCCGGCGCGTTTGCCGCGCTCCTGAGCTCCGCCCAGGATGAAGTTTTTAGGATTGATCCCGCGGCGGACATACAGTACTCCCGTACCTTTGGGGCCGCCGAATTTGTGCGCGGACAGGGACAGCATATCGATATTCTGAGCCTGAACATCTATTTTCAGGTGTCCGGCAGCCTGGACCGCGTCGGTATGGAACGGTATCTTATGCCGGCGCGCTATGGCGCCTATCTCGCTTATTGGCTGTATTGACCCGATCTCGTTGTTTGCGTACATTATGGTTATAAGTATGGTATCATCACGGATCGAGTTTTCGAGCTGTTCAAGAGAAATGATACCGTCGCTGTCAACGTCAAGATATGTCGCCTCAAAGCCCTCTTTTTCCAGAGCCTGTACGGTATGCAGCACTGCGTGGTGCTCGATTTTCGTTGTTATTATGTGACCGCGTCCGCGTTTTTTTGCCATACCGAAAATAGCCATATTATCGCTTTCGCTGCCGCCTGAAGTAAAAATAATCTCATTCGGGTCGCAGTTCAGGCAGTCTGCGACAGTTTTGCGTGCCTGCATTATCGCTACCGCGCTGTCACGGCCGATAGAATACAGACTGGACGGATTACCGTAGTGTTCGGTAAAATACGGCAGCATTTTTGCCAAGACCTCCGGTCTTACACGCGTCGTTGCCGCATTATCCGCATACACGAATCGTTTTTCCAATTTATATACTTCCTTTCAGATACTTTTGATATTCACTGACAGCCATTTTATCACAGCGTTCGTTGTATTGATGGCCGTCATGACCTTTGATCCAACTGAATGTAACCCGGTGCACGGACATCAGCTCATCAAGTCTCTGCCAAAGCTGAGGGTTGAGCACCGGTTTTTTATCTGTTTTTTTCCAGCCGTTCTTCTTCCAGCTCTCCAGCCAGCCGCGGTTGACCGCGTCGCAGAGATACTTGGAATCACTCACGATCTCTACAGTGCACGGCTGTTTAAGCGCCTCCAGCCCGGCAATAGCGGCTGTGAGCTCCATGCGGTTATTAGTGGTCTGGTCAAAGCCTCCGCTTATGCACTTTTCAACACCGTTATACACAATTATAGTGCCGAATCCGCCCGGACCGGGGTTTCCTGAGCAGGCTCCGTCGCAGTAAATGGTGACTTTTTTCATCAGTCAAGCCTCTTTTGAAGAGTTTCATATATTTCAAGCATATCCTGCGGCAGTTTGGAACTGTCTATTTTTTTGAATTCCGTGCGCGCCTGTTCAGTTTTTCCGCTTGATGCATATTGCTGAGCCTCAAGCAGATACTGAGCGTTTTCTATAAGCTGAGCCGCCTCGTTTATGAGCTGAGTATCAGTCTGCGCCATAGCCTCCAGCCTCTGCGCCGTTTGCTTGTACGTTTCTATATCCTTTTTAAGCGCCGCGTTTTCGTCCTGGATATTCTTTATTGTGGACTGGCTTGAGGTCTGGGCGTTTTCATACTGATCCTGATAATATTCCGCCTTGCTGTTTATTTTGCCCTGAATTATTGACGAAACAACAATCAGAACAAGCGCAAACAGACAAAAAAGCGTTGTATAGATCCACAGTGTTTTTATATTCTTTTCAAACTGGACCTGATTTGCGTTATCGGCAGTGCTTTCAGGCTGCATATTTGTATTTTGCGCAGTGCTTTCAGGCTGCAGATTTGTGTTTTGGTCAGCTGCCGTCTGCTGCGGTTTAGATGACTGTTTCTTATTCTTACCAAACAATTTTTTATCCTCCGCTATGACAGCTTATCAATCAGCTTTTCAAGCTCAGCTGTCGAATTGTAATAAATTTCCACTCTACCGGTATTTTTGGCAGAATGTTTGATTTTAACCTTGTTGCCCGTACCGGACATAGCGCGCTCTTCAAGCTTTTTAAGAGCCAACATCACCTGCGGGTCCTGCTGTTTCAGCGCAGCAGGCTGAGATTTAAGTTTTTTTACAAGCTCCTCTGTTTTTCTGACGGACAGTTCGTCCGCTATCACCTTGTTTGCCGCGAATAGGATATCGTCGTAATTATCCAGAGCAAGCAGAGTGCGGGCATGTCCTGCGGACAGTTCGCCTGTTTTGACATAATCTATCACCTGTTCCGGCAGTTGCAGAAGGCGCAGCGCGTTTGCGACGGCGCTTCTCGACTTGGACACTCTCTGAGCGACCTGTTCCTGGGTAAGCCCGAAGCTGTCCATCAGCCGCTTAAAGCCGTATGCCTCTTCGAGCGGATTCAGATTTTCACGCTGAAGATTTTCCACAAGCGAAATTTCAGACAGCTGTTCATCGCTGTATTCCCTGACAATAACGGGCACCTTTTCAAGCCCTGCCAGCTTTGAAGCGCGCCAGCGGCGTTCGCCGGCAATTATTCTGTATCTGCCGTCTGAAATCGGTGTCACGACAAGCGGGCTTATAACGCCGTGCAGTTTTATCGACTCAGCAAGCTCATCAAGAGCATTTTGATCAAAATCGCGTCTGGGCTGATTTCTGTCCGGTTCTATATCGTTGACGTTTGCCTCAGTAACAGGTTTGTCGGCAATATCGAATGAGTTTTCCTCAAACAGAGCGTCAAGACCCTTACCCAATCCCTTCTTCATTGCTATTTCTTCCTTTATATAAATAATATACGGCACAGCCGGTTTGGTTTATTGGTTGCTCAGAAATTCCTTGGCAAGCTCTCTGTATGTAAGCGCGCCCTTAGAATAGCGGTCATAAGCAAAAACCGGGACACCGTGGCTGGGAGCCTCGCACAGCCGCACGTTTCTGGGTATAACGTTTTTATAAACGCTGTTCCCGAAAAACTTTTTGACCTCGCCTGCCACCTGCAGAGTCAGGTTGAGCCGACCGTCATACATAGTGAGCAGAACGCCCTCCATATCGAGTGAGGGATTTATCGACTTTTTGACCTGTCTTACGGTATTAATAAGCTTTGACACACCTTCAAGAGCAAAGTATTCAGGCTGAATAGGGATAAGAATGGTATTAGACGCCGCCAGAGCGTTCAGAGTGAGAAGACCGAGCGACGGGGGGCAGTCAATAAAAATAAAATCATACAGGTGCCGGATTTTAGACAGAGCGTTTTTAAGCAGATATTCGCGCTTGTCCATGATCACCATTTCTATTTCAGCGCCTGCGAGATCTATATGAGAGGGCAGGATATCCACACCGAAAAAAGGGGTATTGATAACAGCCTGTTTCACGTCTGCGTCATTAATAAGCACATCATAAACGCTGGTTTTAAGATTTTTCTGCGACACTCCGTAGCTTGACGAAGCATTAGCCTGGCTGTCCATATCCACGAGCAAAACCTTCTTGCCCATCTCAGCGAGCGCGCAGACAAGATTGACAGTAGTTGTCGTCTTGCCGACGCCTCCCTTTTGATTTACCACTGAAATTATCTTTCCCATTTAAACTTCCCTGTATACTTGGTTTTATGCTGAATTACTCAGCGGTAATTATTGTACCACATTATTTTTTAAAAATAAAGCCCTTTTATACATTTAACATGTTTCACGTGAAACAAAATAAGACGGCACGCGTCAGGCGTGCCGTCTTCGCTATTCAAATAAATTCTGCTGCAGCGGCTGTTCAAGGTCTGTGTCCCTTAAAAAGTGACCTACCGCCGGCAGTGATTTTGTCCTGTAATAATCGGTGTTCTTTATGCCGTACTGCTGCGCTGTCGTCACAAGCGTTACTGTATTTTTGCCCTTCTGCGTGAACGCTATCACTCCCTGGGAGCTTTTGGTCGTCTTTACCGGTATAAGCGCCGTGTTGATTATCAGCGCTTTGCCGTTTGCAGATACCAGCAGCAATTCACAGTCCTCCTGCAGATATAGCGCTTTGACCAGCCTGTACTTGCCGCAGTACGCGTTTATAAGCCTGCGCCTGTTTGTCTGTGTACGGTACGCCTCAAGCGGGATCTTCGCCGCACGCCCGTTGTCAAATATAAACAGCATGTGACCGCTGTAATCTACTGTATGCGCCATGCCTACCACATTTTCGTCCGGCTCCATCGACAGCTTGCCTGATACAAAGTCCCCCAGCGCGCTCGCTTTCGTATCGACAAATTCACTCGCCCGCGTCTTGTAGGCACACTGCTTGTCCGTGAAAAATATCAGCTCGCTTGCATTGCTGCTCTGTGCGCTGTATGTCAGCCTGTCTCCGTCTTTGTACTTCTGGACACTGTTCATTCTCAATGACTGAGGGGTGATTTTCTTGAAGTAGCCCTGCTCCGATAAAAACAGCGTTACGGGATAATCCTCTATCTGCTCTGTCTCTGTATAGTCCTCATGTTCGTCCTCGTATACAAGCTCGCTTTTGCGCTCGCTCGGATACTGCTTTTTTATCCTCTTCATATCGTCTATTATCAGACGGTGCTGTTTTTTTCTGTCCGCAAGAACCGACTCCAGCTCTGCTATTTCTTTCTCCAGCTCCTCTATCTCCTCAAGTCGCTTGAGTATATATTCCCTGTTCAGATGTCTCAGACGTATGTTTGCTATATATTCCGCCTGCACCTCGTCAATGCCGAAGCCGATCATCAGATTCGGTACCACCTCGTCGTCATGCTCGGTTTGACGCACTATGCTTACCGCCTTGTCGATATCCAGCAGTATTGTTTTAAGTCCCAGTAAAAGATGCAGCTTTTCCTTGGCTTTATTACAGCTGTAATATGCCCTGCGCTTTATGCATTCGGTTCGGAATGCCAGCCACTCGTCCAATATCTCCTTGACCGACAGAACCTTTGGCGTAGAGCCTATAAGTATATTGAAATTACAGCCGAAACTGTCCTCCAGCGATGTCAGTTTGAACAGCCTTGACATCAACCGGTACGGATCTGTTCCGCGCTTGAGCTCAATGCGTATTTTCAGTCCCGACAGATCGCTCATATCCTTCACATCGGATATTTCCTTGACCTTTCCCGTCTTTACAAGATCTACGATCTTATCTATTATCGCCTCAATAGTAGTGGTGTACGGGATCTGAGTGACGGTTATGCTGCCCGTTTTTTCATCAACTGTATATTTGGCGCGTATCCTGATACTTCCGCGGCCGGTTCGGTATATCTCTTCTATCGCGGAGCTGTTCATCAGTATCTGTCCGCCGGTAGAAAAGTCAGGCGCCGGCATCGTCAAGGCGAAATTATGATCGGGATTTTTAAGGTATTCGATCACTGTGTCGCAGACCTCGCCCAAATTGAAAGAACAGATATTTGATGCCATGCCTACCGCTATTCCCTGGTTTGGAGTCGTCAATATCGTAGGAAATGTGACGGGCAGCAGTGTCGGCTCTGTGGTGGAGTTGTCATAGTTGGGTATAAAATCTACCGTTTGCTTGTCGATATCGTCAAACAGCTCATGACAGATCGGCGCAAGTCCGGCTTCGGTATATCTTGAGGCCGCATACGCCATATCTCGTGAATAATATTTGCCGAAGTTGCCTTTTGAATTGATAAACGGATGCGGCATCGCCTCGTATCCTCTTGTCAGCCTTACCATAGTTTCATATATTGCGCCCTCGCCGTGAGGATTGAGCTTCATGGTCGCGCCTACTATGTTCGCCGATTTCTGTCTGCCGCGCATAAGACCCATACCGTACATGGTATATAACAGCTTGCGGTGAGACGGCTTAAGGCCGTCTATTTCCGGAATCGCGCGCGATACTATTACGCTCATCGCGTACGGCATATAGTTTGACTCAAGCGTCTGCGTTATACTGCGCGGTATCGGATCGCTGTATACATATTCTTTATGCACCGGTTTTTTACTTTTTGCCATTTTTATACTCCATTGTTATTTTTTTCAATTTATGGTAATAGCGCTGTTTTCAAGACAAAACACATAAATATCCGCGCTGAATCGCTTTGCCGCAGCCGATTTTTCAGCCGCCGTCATAATCGGCTTGCGTTCGTGCTTCACAGTTTTTGCTGAAAACCTGACTATAAAAATTTTCTCAAATCAAACAATCAGGAAAGATCAAGCTCATCAAGATATTTATATCCGTTGTCAGCTATAAAATCCTTTCTGCCCTGAAGATTATCACCCAGCAAAATATCAAACATTTCAGATGTTGCCTGCGCGTCATCGGGTGTGATCTTTATAAGACGGCGTGTCTGTGGGCTCATTGTTGTCTGCCACATCATGTCCGGCTCATTTTCACCCAGACCCTTTGAACGCATAACGGTGCATTTTTTGCCGGCGTGCGCCGCCACTATCTCATCCTTGTCCTTATCCGACCACGCAAAAAGCGGGGAGTCCAGACCCTGCACTGTTATTTCAAACAGCGGCGATTCCGCTATATATACATACCCCTGCTCTATCAGAGTCGGGGTGAGCCTGTACAGCATGGTCAGAATAAGCGTACGGATCTGGAATCCGTCCACATCGGCGTCTGTACAGATGATGACCTTATTCCAGCGCAGGTTGCTGATATCAAAGTTCTGAAGATTTTTAGTGTTTTTCGTTTTTATTTCTACACCGCAGCCCAGTATTCTGAGCAAATCAACGATTATTTCGTTTTTGAAGATTTTATCGTATTCGGCTTTGAGACAATTCAGTATTTTACCGCGCACCGGCATGATCGCCTGAAAGTATGAGTCTCTGCCCTGCTTGCAGGAGCCCAAAGCGGAATCACCCTCAACAATATACAGTTCACGCTTTGAAATATCCTTTGTCTGGCAGTCGACAAACTTCTGTATCCGGTTGGTTATATCCATTGATCCCGACAGCGTCTTTTTTATATTCACGCGCTCTCTCTCGCTCTTTTCCCTTGCGCGTTTGTTTATAAGGATCTGATTTGCGACCTTCTGTGCGTCCAGCTTGTTTTCTATCAGATATATCTTAAGGTTTCGGCGCAGAAAATCAGTTGTACATTCCTGTATAAACTTGTTGGTAATACCTTTTTTTGTCTGATTTTCATAGCTTGTCTGAGTAGAAAAGCAGTTAGAGACATATACAAGACAGTCCGCAATATCCTGAAAAGTGATCTTAGCCTCGCTTTTATTATACTTTCCTTCCTGTCTGAGATACGCGTCAAATTCAGCCACAAACGCGCTGCGCAGAGCCTTGTCAGGCGCACCGCCGTGCTCCAGAAAACTGGAATTGTGATAATATTCTATCATATTGACGGTATTTGAAAAGGTAAAGGCGCAGAAAAGCTTGACCTTGTATTCCGGCTTGTCCTCACGGTCCCGGCCCCGGCATTCGTCCTGCCATACTATAACCGGTACCATTGCGCTGTCACCCGCCGTCTGTGATATATAATCCGTTATCCCGTCTTTATAGAAATACTCGGCGGTCTCAAACCCGGTTTCTGTCTGATATTTAAACACAAATGTTATGCCGGCGTTGACGACCGCCTGTTTTTTGAGTATATTTTCAAAATACTCGCGTTCTATTGCTATATCGGTAAACACCTCAAGATCCGGTCTCCAGCGCGTAACAGTGCCCGTACGTCTGACGGCCGACTCCTCTTCGTGCAGACCTCCTACGTTTTCGCCCTTTTCGAACCTGAGCGTATATTTTTTCGAATCCCTGTATACAGTGACGTCCATATACTCCGATGAGTACTGTGTCGCGCATGCTCCCAGACCGTTTAGTCCGAGTGAATATTCGTAGTTTTCTCCTGATATATTGTTGTATTTACCGCCGGCATACAGCTCGCAGTACACCAGCTCCCAGCTGTATCTGCCTTCCTTGCTGTTGTAGCCGACAGGACAGCCGCGCCCGAAGTCTTCAACCTCTATGGAATGATCTTGATAATACGTCAGTATTATTTTCTTGCCGTAACCCTCGCGTGCCTCGTCTATTGAGTTGGACAGTATTTCAAAAACCGAATGTTTGCAGCCCTCCAGTCCGTCCGAGCCGAAAATGACCTCCGGCCGTTTTCTTACACGGTCTGCACCTTTGAGCGATGTAATACTTTCATTGTTATAACTACTATTTCGGGGCATATCTTCATCCTTCTGTTTACTATTTGTATTTTTTTGTAATAATATCACGCTAAGTAATAAAGCTGCTTGTGTTTATATTAATTATTTCTAACTGTTTAAGGAATATTATACTATTTTGCAAAAGAGTTGTCAAACGATCGGTCAAATAG
>CALXGU010000031.1 GCA_944387905.1 uncultured Clostridia bacterium | reverse complement strand
CATGGTCAGAAATACTGAGTTTTTGCCAAAACTCATCGTCTGGAGGAACATCGGGTCTGCCCTCAACGACTATTACAAATTCACCGCGCGGCTCATTCTCTTTAAAATACTGTATATGCTCACTGAGATTGGCGCGCAGCACCTGCTCATACATCTTTGTCAGCTCCCGCACCACTGCCGCGCGTCTGTCTCCGAAAGCGGCGTACAGATCATCCAAGGTGGCACGTATTTTTGTCGGACCCTCATAAAAAATCAGAGTACAGGTTTGTTCACGAAGTATCTGCAGTCTTGTCTGGCGGTTTTTCTTTGTCGTCGACAAAAAGCCTTCAAACATAAATCTTGACGTATCAAGCCCGCTCAGCACAAGCGCTGCGGTAAACGCGCTCGGGCCGGGGACCGCTGTCACGGAAAATCCCGACTCATACAGCTGCTCCACAAGCTCCTGCCCCGGATCGGATATCGCCGGCATGCCGGCGTCCGTTACAAGCGCTCCTGTCTTGCCCTCTTTTAAAAGCGATATTATCTCCTCGCCGCGGCGGCGTTTATTGTGTTCAAAATAACTGATCATCGGTTTTTTTATTCCGAAATGATTGAGCAGCTTTAAAGTATTGCGGGTGTCTTCCGCCGCAATAAAATCAACGCTTTTGAGCGTCTCTACCGCACGTCGGGATATATCTCCCAGATTGCCGATGGGCGTTCCTACAATATAAAAATCATACTCTCTCATAATTCACCGCAATCATATATTTTACTGCTCTGTAAGGTGTAGCTGCCGTCTTCATTATATATTATAAGATTTTGCTCGACACGCAGATACGGCGGCGCGTCCTTTACAGCAGATATAAGCACCAAATTAGGCGTTTCATAGACTCTGGACTGTACAAACTTAAGCGTTCGCGGCTCTAACTTATTTTTTCTCAAAGCGCACAGCACATCGCATATCCGCCCCGGTCTGTGGATCATATACAGTCTTCCACCCGGCTTGAGCAGATACGCTGACGCGCGCGCGATATCATCTATATCGCACAGCGTTTCTCGTCTTGCCGCGTTTTTGACCGGATTGGGACAGTCTATACCGTGACCGTTTTTCTCGTACGGGGGATTGACCGTTACCACATCAAATCCGGATCTGCTGAATATTTCCGGCACCGCCTTTATATCGGCGTTTACTATATCTATTTTATCACTGCAGCCGTTAAATTCCGCAGTCTTTTTCATAAGCTGACAAAAGTACTCAAAATACTCCAGCGCCGTTATATGCTCCAGATCACCGCGCGCAAGATACAAAAACGGTATTATGCCGCCGCCGCTGCAGAGATCTATCACCTTATCCGTTTTGGAAACATGCGCAAAACCCGCCAGCAGCACGGCGTCTATCCCAAACCGAAAAAGCTTTGTATTCTGACAGATCTTCCAGCCGTTTATATTCAGTTCGTCCATGCGCTGGGCGCTTTTATCGATATATTCTTCAGTCAATTTATCACCTTTAAGCATACAAATCAAAAAATATCATACTGCAGACCGATCTGCAAAAAATAAGTGTTTTTTAAAATTGCACCGGATTGCCATCATAACAGTGATCTTATCCCTTCGATACTGTAAAATCTGTTGATCGGCATTTGTGAGTTATCATAAATCCATGGGCTTTTTGATATTATCCATATCGGTACATATCCTGCCTGAGCCGAACCGATAACATCATTATTAGCATTATCGCCGACATAATATAAATCCTGCGCCGCAATTGAAAGCTGTTTTGACATTTCATCAAATATGGCGCGGTTGGGCTTCCAGTATTCAAAGTCATCCTCTCTGCCGCACATTTGTTTTGAATAGGCTCCGGCTACCAGTATACAGTCAAACAGCTCCCTAAAACCAAGCATATCTATCTTTCTGTTCTGCAAATCAGAACTGCCGTTTGTTATTATACCCAGCTTTCTGCCTGATCTTTTTATATCCTTTAAAAGCTTTACTGTAAAGGGAAACGCGACTGCCACATTATTGAATTTATACATTACATAGTCATAAAACTGCCGGTATGTCGGTGTGTTGGATCTGTTAAAAAAGCATTCTTCCAAAAGACGGCTGTAAACGCTCTCCCAGCCGTTTATTATATTAAGGGCCTCAGTATGTACAACATGACCTATCGCATGCTCAATATCATATGCGGGGTTTATATAAGACATCAGTCTTTCTTGGTCCTGCCTCATAATTTCTGTTATGGTCCCGTATCTGTCAAAAAGTGTATTATCCAGATCAAAAACAAAGCCCTTCATTTTTTCACTTTCCCCCAAAAAGTAACTTTCAAAGTCTATTATACAGCAGCTTACATCTATTTTCAAGGCATTGTCTGATCACAAAAACAAAAATATCCCGCGGCTTATGCCGCGGGATATAAATTGTGTTCTGTATTATCCTTAGTTAAAAGATATTACTGACCGAACTTCATGCTTTCAACAATGTACTGTGTTACATAGTTGGCGCCCTTTTCAGCTTCTGTCTTTACGTTATAGGTAGCGTCACCTTTAAAGCAATCGAAGAATTTTGTCTCGCTCTGGAGCGGTGAACCGTCAAAGTCGTTCATAGCAAGAGCGAATACAACGTTCTCAGTAACAAAGTCAAAGTACTGTTTTCTCTGCATGTAGTTGAAGCTATAGTACTCAAAAGTATAGAGATTATCAAACAGCGTCTCTGTAAATCTGGTTGCCCAGAGTTCCATAAACTTAAGAGCTATATCAACATTGCTTGCGTTCTTGGTAGTTCTCGGAAGCAGCATTCCGAAACCATAGTACTGACAGATCTCCTGACCTGTATCTGAACCGGACTTCGGATAGGGAACCCAGTTGATCTGGATATTCTTGGAATACTCTGTATCACGGTATACCTGAGTATACATTGTAGCAGACATTATTGTCGTGCCCTGATACAGACCCAAATGCTCTTTTTGGTTGCCGGGAGAGGTTTCTGAAGAACATCCGTAGTTAACATTGTTACATACGTTTGTTATAAAATCCCATGCTTCAAGAGTCTTGGGGTTGAGCCAGTTGTTTATAAGTGTAGGTTTATCCGCTTCAGCATCGATATATATACGGGGAGTACCGTTTGTTGACGGCCAGATGTAAGATGCGTTTGAAACCCACTGAACAAAAGCTACAAGCTTCTCACCGTTTCTGTTGGTATCGGGAACAGATAACATATACTTACGGAAGCTGTCCCAGTTCCAAGCGCCTTTTTCCCACATAAGATGCGGGTCAGAAAGGTTAAGTTCCTGTGTAAGTGTCTGGTTGTACCAGATAACGTCAACAACGCCTATCGGAGCGATAAGACGAAGTGTATTACCCCATTTTGCAACGTCCATGGTGTTCTTACATACGCCTGGTGAAGAACCGAGGTCGTTTATGTTGACAACCTCTGTGATGGAGCGTGAAATACAAAGTGATGACGGGAATACAACGTGGTTTGAATAAATGATATCACAGTCTTTACCTGTGTTCATAGCCTGAAGAGCTGCCTCAACAGATTCCTGGTGCTGTTTGACTGTGTATTTAACATTCAGACCGATTTCTTTTTTAAGATTAGAAAACCAAGTCCACTCGTCGATAGTCTCACCCTTTTCATTGCGGTAAGACCATGCGGCAAAGTTATCAGCTGTAAAGAAAGTTACAGTCTTGCCTTTAAGATCGGCTATCTTTGTGCCTGCGCGCACGAAACCGGTGTCATCAAGATTGAACGAAGGCATTGCTTCTTTGTTCTGCTTTCTGTCGCGGTTGATCAGAGGGTTCAGGTCAAAATTGTACTTTGAAGCCTCTGTCGCACGACGCTCAGACTTTTCAAGACCCTGTTCCTCATCAGGAATAAAGCCGTTGTCGTTTGTGATGCTTTCCTGATAACGATAGTCCTCGTCATACTCTGCATCAGTCTTGGTATCGGTAACATTACCATCAGAGTCTGTAGCATAGCTACCCTCCTCGTGAAATGTCTTTTCGTCATCAGGTACGCCACCGCCCTGATCTTCCTTATGATCGCCGGTGCCTGTAGAGGTGTTGCCGCCGCTTGTATTGCCGCCGCCGCTTGTATTGCCGCCGCCGCCACCAGTGGCACCGCCGCCTTCACCGTCTCCGCTGCCGCCCTCTGTGTTTCCGCCCTCGGAATCTACGGAATCCGTAAAGGCTTCATCATCATCAGACGGACTCTTTTTACAGGAAACCGCCAGCGAAGCGACCATGAGAACAATAAGAAGTACCGCAAGGTATCTGCTTAATTTTTTCATGTCAATTCTCCTTTTTTTAAAATTTTAAATTTTCAATTGATTATCGGTTTATAATAAAACCACGATTTGAAAGCTGCAAATTTATGTATTAAATTATAATTCCAGCTAACAGTCCTTATAAATTATACATAACTTTGCAATGGTTTGTCAATGAAATTTCAGACAATTTTAATATTTACCTAATGATTTCACCGTTTTACCATAATTTGTAATCATAAATGTTTATTATTTTTGTGATCGCCTCTCTTTCTCTCGATTTTTTTCGTGTTTTTGCTGTATTTCCCTTGTTTCATCTATAATTGTAAGAACAAGCTCAAAATGTTGCAGTTTTTTTAATTTTTTACAAATAAAATTTAATTTTGTAAAACATGCATATTATTGGATTATTTTTTTGTGCAGTTTGACAATCGGTATCTTTAATTATAAAAAAGAACCAGCATGTCATACACTTGGTAATTTTCAGTAATACTGTTTTTGAGTGTTATTGTCCGTACCGCAAACTCTGCTCGATATAAGTCTGTACCAGATTGGATGCTTTTGCGGCCTCAAGCCTTACATTATATTCCGCACTGCCCATAAACGCTTTGAAAAAGTTGGTCTGAGTATCTATTTCCGATCCTTCAAAATCGTTCATGGCTAGTCCGAAAACAACATTTCGTGTCACGAAATCAAAGTACTGCTTTCTCTGCTTATAGTTAAAATTATAATATTCAAATATGTTCAGGTTGTCAAAAATACTTTCAGTAAATCGAGTTGCCCACAGCTCCATAAACTTAAGGGCGATATCCGTATTCTGAGTATTTGATGTCTTTTTTGGAAGCATCATGCCAAAGCCATAATACTGACATTGCTCGTCTTCGTTGTTTTTGGTGGAAAGCGGATACGGCACCCAGTTTATCTGTATGTCCTTAGAATATTCCGTATCACGGTAAATCTGTGTATACATCGTTGCAGACATAAGTGTCGTGCCCTCATACAGACCCAGATGCGCCTTTTCAAGTCCCGCCTCTGTACCGTCCGTTCCGAAATTGACAGAATTGTGGACGCTTGTTATAAATTCCCATGCCTCTAAAGTTCTGGGATTGTCCCAGCCGTTCAAGATGGCGGGCACGCTGTTTTGATTATCGATTTTTATATAGACACACCCGTTTGTAGAAGGCCAGATATATGACGCGTTATGAGGCCATTCAACGAACGCGCAGAGTCTCTGCCCGCTTTTGTTTGAAGCCGGCGCGGATGTCAGAAACGCTCTGAAACTGTCCCAGTTCCATACACCGTTTTCCCACATCGTATGCGGGTCGGACAGCCCCAGCTGCTGTGTCAGAGTCTGATTGTACCACAGCACATCGACGCAGCCTATCGGCGATATGAGTCTTAGCGTATTGGCCCATTTACATATATCCATGGTCATTTTGCAGACTCCGGGAGATGAGCCCAGATTATTGATACTCACCTTATCGGTGATCGATGATGAAATACACAATACAGAGGGAAACACGACATGATTGGAATATAACAGGTCGCATTCATCTCCCGCGTTCATCGCCTGGAGCGCCGCCTGGGTAGACTCAGTATGCTGCTTGACCGTATACTTTATATTGAGACCAAGTTCTTCCTTGAGCATTTCAAACCATTGCCACTCATTTATCCGTTCGCCTTTTTCATTGCGGTATGACCACGCCGCATAATTATCGGCAGTAAAGAAAGTGAGAGTCTTGCCTTCAAGATCACTCAGTTTTGTGCCTGCGCTGACAAATCCGGTGTCATCGATATTGAACGACGGCATTGCCGTTTCGTTTTCCTGCCTGTCACGGTTTATAAGCGGGTTCTGGTCAAAATTATATTTTGAAGCTTCCGTAGCGCGGCGTTCGGATTTTTCAAGTCCCTGCTTGGCAAGCGGGATGTTTCCGTTATCGCCGGTAACAGGGTCCAATATCCTGTATTCATTGTCATATCTGAGATTTGTTTTTGTTGAAACTACGTTGCCGCTTTCATCGTCGATATATACTTTTATAACGCTGTCACTATCCACATCGTCTGCAGTCTGACCCTGATCAGCGTCTTTATTGTTATCATCGCCTGCACTGTCCGATTCACTGCTGCCGGGAATGTTTTCATTCTGACTGCTGCCGTTTTCAGCGCAACCTGAAGAAAATATCAAACACATTATGGATATCATTACAAAAAAGGCTGTACATCTGATGTATTTAATCATAACTATACTCCTTTCGGCAAAGTCAAGTATACTCTTACATATATTATTGTAACTACACGTTCAAAATGTTGCAATATATGAAATATTTTTATTATTTTACTTATGATATATCTCATTTCTGCGTATTTTATAGGAGCGGTATAACTGTTCAAGCAGCATGCACCGTGCCAGCTGATGAGGGAAGGTCATATCCGACATGGAGAGCTTGATATCACAGAGATTTTTGATTTTTTCAGACAGCCCGTAAGATGAGCCTATAAACATCACAGTTCTTCCGCTGCCGAGCATACCGCTCTCCAGACTGCGGGCAAACGCCTCTGACGACATTGATTTCCCCTCTATGCAAAGAGCGATCTTATACGCGCCGTACTCCGTATACGGCAGCATGCGCGAGCATTCTGTACCGAGCGCCTGCTCGATCTGAGCTGGGCTCGGATCACGATCCAGCCGGCTTTCCGGAAGTTCTGTCAATTTCAGGTCACAGTATCTGCCCAGGCGCTTGATATATTCTGCGCACATCTGGCGCATACCGTTTTCTTTCAGTGTTCCGACACATATTATATCAATCTTTTCCACTCAAGATCCTTTCCGCACGCAGCAGTGCTGTCTGTGTCTTAGCGTCTGTTATTTTTCCGTCGCACACCTCTTTTACCGCGTCATTCAAGGTCATTTTTACAGGCTGAACAAACTCGTCTCTGTCAGGGTGTGCACTTACGGCTGTTATGCCGCGCGCGAGAAAAATATACGTGCGCTCGGAATCATAGGCAGGCGTCGGATATATATACCCCAGCGGTATGACAGTCTCTGCCCTCAGTCCCAATTCTTCCTCCAGCTCACGGACCGCGCACTGCCGCGGGTCCTCGCCCGGCTCAAGTTTGCCCGCGCATATTTCGGTAAGCACATCGCTTGCGCCTGCCCGGTACTGGCGCACAAGCGTTACATTATTATCCTTATCGATCGGAAGTATTCCCGCTCCGCCTGCATGTATGACCACCTCTCTTGCCGCAAGGCTTTGATCCGGCAGCTGCACGGTATCCTTTATTACTTTAAAAATTTTTCCTTCATATATAATATTACGCGTTATTGTCTTTTCCGTCAGATCCATCCTGATTTCTCCTCTGTATATAATATTTTATTGCCTTATGTATAAAACTTTCACTTACTCCGAAATGCTCCGCCAGTTCATAGCCGCTGTTTATGCCGCTGCGGCAGGCATTTATGAGCTGTTCATACGGCACGCACTTCAGTATTGCCCATTCATCCGCTTTTTGTTCGCATTTGGAGCGCAGGCTCAGCGGCGAATATTCATTATAAAACGAGCCTGTACTGCAGTGGCCCAGCTCATGCGCAAGCATTGTTTTTTCTTCCGACTCGCTGTAGCTTCTGCTGTTGTCAAGACCTATACAGCAGCGTCCGTTTGTGTCCATGCACGACACCGCGCGGCATTGCGGCAGGCTGAATCCGTAAATTTCAACACCAAGTCCTGATGCCAGTTCATACAGCTCATCAAGACCTGTGCTGTTCTCTATCTTTGATAAATCGCGCAAAACTCTTCACCTCTTCAAGCATTTCATCTGAAATATTACCGTCTCCGAACAGCGCGAATTTAAGCGCCTCATCATTTGACGGCAGTTGTGCCTGATCCTGTACATTCATTTTTATGAGCTCGCTCTCCTGCATACCCAAAGCAGCTGCCAGCTTTCTGATCGTCGCACTGGTCAGGTTCACCTCGCGTCCCGACCTCATATCTACTCCTTTCTCGATACTGTCTATATGTGTGTGGCTTATTCCGCATAAATTCGCAAATTCTCTGAGAGACATGCCCATACTCTGTCTTCGTTTCTTTATATATTGTCCTAATCCGTTATTCATTTTTCTTATCACCCCTTAAAAAAATTGTAAATCCTTAACAACACCTTGTCAAGTTTTTTTTACATTTTTGTTGTTTCCTGTTGACATTCGGCGTTTAATGTTGTAAACTGTATAAAACAAGGAAAAAAAAGGAAATTATTACCGATGAACGGAGGCATTCATATGAAAGAGACAGAATACATATGTACCCACTGCGGAAAAAGATTTAAGGAACCGGCGGAAATTTACAACAGGTTCTTTCTGTCCCCGCCGGAACAATACAAAATAACATATGGGTGCCCGATGTGCGGCTATGACGGTATCGAACCGGTCAGGTCTTTAAATACAACAAAAAAAGAACTCAAACAGTATATAATGCTGCGCAGAGAGACAGAAAGAGAAAGCCAAAAACTTGCGGCGCTTAAAGCCGGCAAAGAAGAATCCGCCCAACTTTCAGAGCTGATCGAAAACAACAGGCTCAGATGCATGGCGCTGTTGCTGAAAACACAGCAGTTTATCTATGACATAGACGACTCGCTCACTCGTCAGATATTTGAACTCAGATATATAAAAGGACTCAAATGGGCGGGAGTCGCCTCAGAACTGGGAGGATATTATACCGAAGACTATGTCAGGATCACACACGACAGGTACTTAAAATCCATATGCAACGATACCGAATAATAAGACAGCCCCATTACGGCTGTTTTTTTATATGTGAATCGTCATTTGTTGACTTTTAAGTCATCCGATGCTACAATATACAGCGCAAAGTAATATATTGATGAAAATAAAGTTATATGTCTGATTTATAAGGGCAAAATCAATACAAAAGATTCTGCCTTTTACAGAAGGAGAAAAGTGTGAAAAAGCTGTTTAAATATTTTCGTGGCTACCGCGTTCAATGCGTACTGGGTCCGCTGTTCAAGCTGCTGGAGGCGAGTTTTGAGCTTCTTGTACCGCTTGTAGTTGCAGAGATCATAGATACCGGCATAAAGACGCAGGATCGCGTATATATTCTGCAAATGTGCGCTTTGATGGTAGCGCTTGGAGTAATAGGACTGATCTGTTCTGTCACGGCTCAGTATTTTGCCGCCCGCGCCGCTGTCGGATTTACAAAAAAGCTCCGGCACGCGCTGTTTGAAAAAATACAGGGTTTATCATTCTCACAGCTGGACAAGCTGGGAACAGCTACGGTCATCACACGCATGACAAGCGACGCAAACCAGGTCCAGACCGGTGTCAATCTTACACTGCGACTGCTCCTGCGCTCGCCGTTTGTAGTGCTGGGAGCCATGGCAATGGCGTTTATTATCGATGTCAGAAGCGCGCTTATTTTTGCAGTGGCCATACCGGTACTGTCTGTTATCGTGTTCGGCATCATGCTGATTTCAATACCTTTATATAAAAAAGTCCAGACACATCTTGACGGAGTTACGCAGACTACACGGGAAAACCTGACAGGCGCAAGAGTCATACGCGCGTTTGCGCTTGAAAACAGTCAGATAGATACTTTCAGACAGAAAAACGATCTGCTGACTAAAGTCCAGAGATTTGTCGGAAAGATATCCGCGCTTATGAATCCGCTCACCTATGCCGTAATAAACGCGGCGATAGTATGGCTTATTCACACAGGCGCTATCCAGGTATACACAGGCGTGCTCAGCGCAGGTCAGGTCGTGGCGCTTTATAATTATATGTCCCAGATCCTTATAGAGCTTATAAAATTTGCATCGCTGATAATCAGTATAACCAAATCAGTGGCGTGCGCAAAACGCATAAGCGACGTACTGAGCATACAAGAGCAGACTGAGTGCACAGCCGGACAGATGCCGCAGGATACCGATATAGAATTCAAAAATGTATCCCTGCGTTATCCGGGAGCGGGAGACAACACGCTTACGGGTATAAGCTTTAAAGCTCTCAAAGGCCAGACGGTAGGCATCATCGGCGGCACGGGCTCGGGCAAGACCTCACTTGTAAACCTTATCCCCGCTTTTTACAAAGCTACCGCCGGACAGATACTTATAGGCGGAAAAGATATTTCAGAAATCGGGATCGACACTTTAAGACAAAATGTCGCTGTCGTGCCGCAGAACTCAGTGCTGTTTTCCGGAACGATAAGAGAAAATATGCTGTGGGGAAATCCGGGAGCGACAGATGAACAGATATACAAGGCAATCGATACCGCTCAGGCGTCAGATATAATCCTTGCCAAGCACGACGGACTGGACAGCATCATAGAGCAGAACGGACGCAATCTGTCGGGCGGTCAGCGCCAGCGGCTTACTATCGCGCGGGCGCTTGTCAAAAACGCTCCATTTTTGATTCTTGACGACAGCTCATCGGCTCTTGATTTCGCGACAGACGCCAAGCTGCGCGCAGCGCTGGGCAGACTGGACAGCAAACCGACTGCCTTTATTGTCTCTCAGCGAGCGTCATCAATAAAAAATGCAGATATAATTATCGTTCTTGACGACGGCCGCGCTGTCGGTATAGGTACGCATCAGCAGCTTTTGGACAGCTGCGAGGTATACCGCGAGATTTACCAATCACAGTATAAAAAGGAGGGCAAACCGCAATGAAAAACAAAAGTACCCTCAAACAGATCCTGATATATCTTAAGCCGTATTTGTGGCTCATTATACTCTCCGTTCTGTTTTCCGCTTTTTCGGTTGTCCTGACTCTGTATATACCGATACTGATCGGCAAAGGCATAGATCTGATAATAGACACCGGCAATGTGGATTTTGACGGGCTTATGCCGATACTGATACAGATTCTTATAGTAGCGTGTGCGACCGCTCTTATGCAGTGGCTGATAAATACCATAAACAACCGCATCACTTTCAAAACGGTCCGGGATATACGCAACGCGGCATTTGAAAAAATCCAATGCCTGCCGTTTTCATATCTGGATTCGCATCCGTCAGGTGAAATCGTCAGCCGGGTCATAGCTGACGCCGATCAGTTCGCCGACGGTCTGCTGCTGGGATTTACACAGCTGTTTACAGGTATAGTAACAATAATCGGCACGCTTATTTTTATGCTGTCGATACATTCCGGCATCACACTTATATTATTGATCCTGACTCCTCTCTCCTTTTTCATTGCAAAATTCATCGCAAG
>CALXGU010000030.1 GCA_944387905.1 uncultured Clostridia bacterium | reverse complement strand
AATTTTGAACCCAGCTGTGTGCCATTGTACCGTTTGACGGAATACCATAGATCATATCGCAAAGTGTATTTGATGTTCCCACGCATCCGGCTATATATGCAGCGCGCGCTCCCAGCAATGCTCCGCTGTATCCCTGAGCGCGTCTTGAACCGAATTCACTTACAGCTCTGCCCTGCGCCGCGCGTACTATCCTTGATGCTTTTGTGGCTATCAATGACTGATGATTTATAGTCAGAAGCACCATTGTCTCAAGCAGCTGTGCTTGTATTGCCGGACCTCGCACTATCAATATGGGCTCTCCGGGAAAAATTGGCGTGCCCTCCGGCACCGCATATACGTCACAACTGAACCGGAAGGTTTCGAGATACTTTAAAAATTCTTCGCTGAATATTCGTTTTGACCGCAAAAAACTAATTTCTTCAGCGTCAAATTCAAGATCCTGCATATAGTCGATCACCTGTTCAAGACCTGCTGCTATCGCAAATCCTCCGCCGTCCGGTATCTTTCGAAAAAACATGTCAAAATACACTATCTCGTCCTTTTTGCCCTTTTCGAAATAGCCGTTGCTCATCGTAAACTCATAAAAATCAGTTATCATACTGAAGCGCACATCATTTTCTCTCATTTATCTTGACCTCACTTTTTTAAAAAGTATATATTATATGTCATCTTTTTGCAAGTCCGCAAATTCCGCTCTTGTATATTTTTGGTTTATTATTTTCAGCAGAAACTTGTTTGAAATATTACTCTGCACACCCAAATGTTTCAGCAAAGCATTCTTTTTCTGTCGGGATCCCGGTCTTCCGATATATCCCAATTCATAAAGGTCGGCGGTGTCAATATCTGAACGCATTGGATTTCCCGAGCAATAATTTTTCAGGCAGTCTTTCAATACATCATCGGATATTCCTTCTACACCTAAATACCCCTCTGCCGAAGCGGCGCGTTTTCTGGACTCTTTACCAGGTATCTGCGGCACGAATACATCAGTTATTTTATCGCCGCCCAGTATTTTTGATAAATAAACACGTATTCTGTATCCTGCTGTATCACTGTCTGTAAGCACTATTACGCCGTTTTCTGATAAAGATTTCAATGTATCCTTCAATTTTTCATCCTTGAATATATTGAAACCGTTAATATCAATTATCGGAGCATCTACTATATTTTCAAGCCGAACTTTATCATATTTACCCTCTACTATTATGAGACGGTCAATTTTAAGCTTTGACATTATCCCTCCTGTATATGATATCCGCCGCAAAAGCGGTGATAAGATCGCGTTTGTTATATGGGGTGCTTTTCAGCTGCGTATCTAATTTAAGAGCCAGCTGCAAAGACTGATGTATAAACTCAAGACTCATACCGCGCACATTTTTCATGGCCTTGTTTGCTCCGTATGTCCTCATTCCGAAATCCTGAGCCAACTGAGACTGGGTTTTCATACCGTCCAGTGCCAGTCTTGCATGCCACAGATCCAAAAACGCTTTATAA
Source organism: uncultured Clostridia bacterium (assembly GCA_944387905.1). GTDB lineage: Bacteria > Bacillota > Clostridia > Oscillospirales > QAKW01 > RGIG9041. The sequence goes on along the minus strand of CALXGU010000030.1, from coordinate 10,735 downwards.
AATACGTTCGCTATCATCATATCGTCTGTATTCTGCAGATATAGTTTATCTATGATCTTAACAACTTCAGAGTATTTTCCGGAACAGAATGCGTCTATTATTTCATAGCGATTGGCATCTACGCTTTTAACCACGATACTGTCTATATCGGCTTTTGTTATCGTTTCGGCATCTGTCGAGCTGCACAGTTTTAAAATTTCATTATTCAAAAAAGTCATATCATTATCTGCAATTTGCAGAAAATATGCTAAATCCTGCCGTGATATGTTTTTACCTTCGTTTTTAAAATGACGATAACACCATGTCTCCAATTTTGCATATGACGGATGATCCGCTTTTTCCGTTATGCCCCCCGCTTTTTCGATCAGCTTTATCAAAGCGGCGTTATTGCTGCTGTTTTTGCATTGTGTATCATAAAACACCACCACGCAAAAGTCCGGTATATTTTCAAGTATTTTCAATAATTCGGAACTGAATTCTTTTTTTAAGCGGTTATTATCCATATCAGTTATTTTCACCGCTTTTTTATCAGACATGACAGGATAGCTGTTTATACAGTTTTCCAGGTCTATCAGTTCAAAATTTTTACCGTCGAATTCAGTGACATTCATTTCCTTGACTGCACTTACAGCTTTATTTATTATATCGGAGCAGTAATGTATTTTCAGATACTCCTCCTCGCCGTAGATATAGTATAAACGACAAAGGTCTTTTTCATTTGTAGTATTTGATGAGGTTTTTTGTTTCATTATTTCACCAATTCGTATCCTTTACTGTTCAGCATAAAAGTTATAGTCGACATTTGATCGGTCCGCAGCACTTGTGATACGGCGGAGACTCTTTTAAGAAGATTTTCACTCGGATGGCCGTAAGAGTTGTCTTTGCCGCAGCTTATCACAGTATAATCGGGCGAGTACAAATCAAGAATCGTATCGATCAAATTTCCCGAAGAACCATGATGAGGCGCCAATAATATATCGCAGTCCAGCAGAGAGCCGTATCCGACATATACTAATTCCTGAAAATAGTTCATATCGCCCGGACAAACCACTGAGCTGCCGCAATACTCAAATTTATACAGTGCGCTTGTATTATCATTGCGGCGGACATCATATGCGCGGCTTAAAAATACAGTGACAGATGCTCCGTCAAGAACATCTATCGTAACGTCCTCAGTCATACTTATAATTTCAGTTCCGTTTGTAACGGCTTTTTCAAGAACATCTGATATTTCTTTAACATCACAGAATTCCGGAAATATGATCTTTTCGATATCATACGAATTGACTAAATTCAGAAGATATTTGACATGATCTGTATCAAAATGCGTCAGCGCTATAAGTTCTATATTTTTCACATATGAATATTTCAGAGATTCATACAGCTTATCTGTATATTGTCCGCCGCAGTCTATTATTACGGCACTTTCATCCTTGCTGAATATAGTACAACTACCCTGACCCACATCTACAAATTCTGCTTTTACAGTATTGCGGCTATTGAAAAAGTTTATTGCAAAGAGTATCAGACAAAAAATTACATAGCTGTAAACATACGGATATATTTTCTTCTTAGGAAATTTGAAATAATACACAAAAATCCCCAGGATGAGTACTCCGAAAAGAGCAAATACCAAATGAAAATATTTATACCCTGCGTTTATTGAGGTGAATTTAAAACTATATTCCCATTCGGTTATATATTTTATCAAATTGTAAATGTAAGATGCGGTATTACTCAAAACAGAACTCAGTACAGGAATAAACGAAAGCACTATTTGAGCAAAGCCTAAATAAAACAGTGTTTGTATCGGAAATATCAACAATATATTAGACAGCGGCGATAAAAGATTCACCTCTTTGAACATGATTATCAACGCCGGAAGACAGGCAACATTAGCCGCAAGAGAAACAGCTACCGAGGTGCATACAAATCTGAATACCTTATCTGCATGATAATTTTTAAAAGAAAAACATCTGCTTAAATTAAAAATCGGAGTTAAAACTATTATACCCAGTGTAGCAGATGCCGACAGAACAAACGACGCAGATCTTACGTTGAAAGGTGTAACAAGAAGTATAAGAAATGCAGCAAACGATAATGAAGTAAGACTGTCGGAAAATTTATTTGTCAGCTTGCCGGCATACAAAATGAAAACCATTATTGCGGATCTTATACAGGAAACAGCAAAACCGCTGAGAATCAAGAACAATATAACTGATAAAGCCGAAAACATACACCTGAGTTTATAGCCCATTCCGAAAAAGGCAAATAGAAAATCAAAGAATAAAACGGCAAACAATAAATGCATACCGCTTACCGCCATAACATGCGACATCCCTATATCAGAAAACTTGTTTACAAATACGCCGGACATTTTGCTTTTATCACCGAGAATCATACCGGTGACAAAAGCAGCCGTTTCTGTGTTGAAGCTGTCAATTCTATTTGACACAAAATTTCTGGCCTTATAGCACATATAGGAGAAAGATTTTGCATCATATTCTTTATCCGTAGTAATTTTAGTCGCATAACCTGTTATATGCACTCCGTCTGCATCAAACTTATCGTTAGACTCAGTATCTGCGACTTGTATTTCCGCGTTAATACGGGCAGAAGGCAGAAAAGTCTTATCTTGAGAATAATACAATCTAAGCTTGCAGCCTTCAGGAAGATTTAATTCATTTTCGTCTATGCTGTTTATGTATATGTCTACTGAATAATTTCCGCTTGCAGTACTTACGCTTTCGGTTAAAACAGTACAATTTGCCGATATTATACTGCTGTTAAGACGGCACGCCTTCTCATATGTGAACTTATAATATGCAAAGAACGATACAGACATTAACGCAGAAAATATCAATGACAATATTACTGCTTTTTTCAATTCAAATTTTAAAGGTAATACAAAAAATATTGCGAATACAACAGCGCATAAAAATGCAAAGATAGCGCGGCTTTCCATGAACGAACAAATAAATGCAGAAAATATGCCAGATAAACATACGCAAAACAACGGACGTTTCTTGATAAATTCATTCATTTTATCACCTTTTAAATTTAAGTATATAATTTATTTTCTATCTTGTAAATAATTTGTCGACAAATTTTTTATATTTTAAAAATCTAATTCTGCAAACAGTCTGCATTTTTCTTGCCGAATATGACATTTTTATCAATCCGCTCCAAGCTTTTTTATTTCCATACAAAACAAGTATAAAAAAAGCCGTCACTCAATAACGAGTGACGGCTTTATCGATCCTGGACTGCTTGTCTGCCCACATTGATTTTTATTTATCCTGAATACTGTCTGCAATCTTTTTTAATTGTTCTACGCTCTCTATCTTTACTCCGCTTTGTTTTATATTCTCCCGTATATATTCCGGAAGACTTTCCATGTACTCAGTTATGCTGTCTTTATTATCCGGCATGGTATCACCTCCAAATTTATTATTATCGTTTATTTACAATATATACAAAAAAAGGAGCGTAAAAACGCTCCCTGTTTTAAAGAATAATGCATATGAGCCCTCCGCTTCCCTCGTTTATTATCCGGGACAGCGTCTCCTGCAGTTTGTATCTTGCATCATCGGGCATTTTTGAAAGTTTATTCTGCAATCCCTCGTTTACAAGCTCATGCACTGATTTGCCGAATATATTTGATTCCCAAATTTTTTGCGGATTTTCCTCAAAGTCCTCCATCAAATACATTATCAGTTCCTCACTCTGTTTTTCACTTCCTACTATCGGGCTTACCTCTGCTTTTATATTTGCCTGGATTATATGATATGAAGGCGCGCTGGCTTTTAGTTTAACTCCGAATCTTCCGCCCTGCTTAAATATTTCAGGTTCGTCAAGTTTCAGATCCTCCATTCCGGGATTTACTATTCCGTAACCTGTCGCCTGCGCTTCCTCAAACGCTGAGCTGATCTTGTCATATTTTTCTTTGATGCCCGACATTGTCGTTATAAATTCTATAAGTTCTCCGTCGTTTGATATGTCTACCCCCGCAGTTTCGCTCAGTATCTTATAATATAACTCTTTATCAAAATCAAGTTTTAAATCTGCACTGCCGGCGCCAAGATCCATACCCGCTATACTGCAGCTTTCCAGCCTGTCAATATTTTCAAGTCCGCTTACCATCTTTTTTACATCACGGATGTTATGCAGGTTTTTAGCGCTTTCCGTTATAGCGCTGCAAATACTCTGTTTCAGCCAATGCCCACTGTCAAGACTGGTTATCCATTCAGGAATATTGACTTCTATCTGCTTTACCGGAAACTCCATCAGTACTGTCTTTATTATTTCCAGTATCTGCGCCTGATCCAGTTCCAGACAATTAACGCACATCACCGGCACATCATATTCCTCTTCAAGCTCCGTCCGCAGCGTCTGAGCCCCCGCACTGTCGGGAAACATTGAATTAAGAAGCAATACAAACGGCTTATTGATCGACTTGAGCTCATCTATTATTCTGCGCTCTACCGGTACATAATCAGATCTCGGAATTTCTCCTATACTTCCGTCAGTAGTTATTACAAGTCCTATTGTGGAATGTTCGCATATTACTTTTTTCGTACCCATTTCTGCTGCTTGCTGAAATTCCATCTCATTATCGTCCCACGGCGTCATAACACGGCGCGGCTGCTCATTTTCGATATATCCCAGCGCACTGTCCACAACATATCCTACACAGTCGATCATACGCACATTGAAATGTGCGTTGTCCTCCATTACTATTTCAACCGCTTCATCGGGAATAAATTTGGGCTCAGTTGTCATTATCGTTTTCCCCGCTGCTGACTGCGGCAATTCATCTACCGCACGCTCGCGTTTATATTCGTTGGGTATATTCGGTATGACTAGAGTCTCCATGAATTTTTTTATAAATGTTGACTTTCCCGTACGTACCGGTCCTACTACGCCTATATATATATCACCGCCGGTGCGTGTTGCGATATCGCGGTATATGTCTGTTTGCGTCGCCATCTTATGCTCCTCCGTATCTTTCTGTCTTTTGTACATGATTATGTTATTTATTAGCTTTTTATGCAAATAAATTTTGATACGGTTTCTTATGCCGCGACTTATTTACAGTCTTATGCAAACAAAAACCCCCGGCTCTTTTAAGAGAACCGGGGGTCCAATATTTTGATTACATCTCAGCAAAATACTTGATTGTTCTTACCATCTGGCTTGTATATGAATTTTCATTGTCATACCACGATACTACCTGTACCTGATATGTGTCATCGTCTATCTTTGTTACCATTGTCTGAGTAGCATCAAAAAGTGAACCATAGGTTATTCCGATAACATCAGATGATACCAGCTCTTCCTCTGTATAACCGAAAGACGCTGAAGATGCAGCTTTCATTGCTGCATTTATTCTTTCCTTGCTTATATCCTTGCCCTTAACTACAGCAACAAGTATCGTAGTTGAACCTGTCGGAACCGGAACACGCTGTGCTGAACCTATAAGCTTACCGTTAAGTTCGGGGATTACAAGTCCGATAGCTTTTGCCGCTCCTGTTGAGTTAGGAACTATATTAACAGCAGCTGCACGTGCGCGGCGAAGATCTCCTTTTCTGTGCGGACCGTCAAGAACCATCTGATCTCCAGTAAATGCATGGACTGTTGTCATTATACCGCTCTGAATAGGAGCATAGTCATTAAGTGCCTTCGCCATAGGAGCAAGGCAGTTTGTCGTACATGACGCTGCAGATATGATATTGTCTTGCTTTGTGAGCGTTTTTTCATTTACACTATAAACTATTGTGGGAAGATCATTTCCTGCAGGCGCAGATATTACAACTTTCTTGGCGCCTGCGTCTATATGAGCCTGAGCCTTTGCCTTTGAGGTATAAAAACCTGTGCATTCCAATACTACATCTACACCGATCTTACCCCAAGGAAGATCTTTTGCATCTTTTTCAGCATAAATTTTTATGGTCTTTCCGTCAACAGTAATAGAATCCTCACCTGCAACGACCTTATCGGCAAGCGCATATCTGCCCTGTGCCGAGTCATATTTTAGAAGATGTGCAAGCATCTGTGGGTTTGTCAGGTCATTAATAGCGACAACCTCATAACCATCTGCGCCAAACATCTGTCTGAAAGCGAGTCTTCCGATTCGTCCAAAACCGTTAATAGCAACTTTAACCATTTTTATATCCTCCGTAAAAAATTTTTTCCAACAGTTATTGTATAATATTATATCCGATTTTGCAACAACTTTTTCTTGTTTTTTTAAAATAATCGCACGTGTTTTATTTATATTTGAACTTAAATGCCAAATATCTGGTAATTGACAAATCGCATTTATCTATATATAATTAGACTGCATTTGTCTATAATCATATTTCGGGGGGGAAAAGTATGAGCAAATATCCCAAAGAGGGACGCAGAGTAAAATCTTTACCGCCGATGTCTTATGTTATTCCTTATATAATGAAAACAAGAAATACTTCTATGAACTATATCAGGGATTCTATTAACATCGAAAAAGCGGAGGCATATATTAAAAAGAAAAGGCAGGAGGGTCTTACATCTTTTGGTATGTTACACATTTTTCTTGCTATTTATGCACGAACCGTTTCACAAAAACCAGGAATCAACAGATTTATACGCGGCCAGAAAATATACACACGTGATCACATTGAAGTTATGATGACCATCAAAAAAGAGATGACCATTGATTCTCCTGATACTTGTATAAAATTTTATATGAGTCCTGAAGACACTGCAGATACTATTTATCACAATTTCAATAAACTTGTAGAAGAGAATAAAGCTAAAAGCGGAAACGGAGAAAGTGGTTTTGATACCACCGCTCGCATACTCACATACATACCCGGAATTTTTTTGAGATTTACAGTTGGTTTTTTACGTTTTGTGGATTATTTTGGTCTGATACCCAGGACCCTTACTCATATCAGTCCGTTCCACGGATCCTTGGCTATTACGTCAATGGGGTCTCTCGGTATTCCTCCTATTTATCATCATCTATATGACTTCGGCAATATTCCTGTGTTCATTTCATACGGTGCCAAAAGAAAGACATATGAGCTTGATAAAGACGGTAATTCTGTCCTGAAACGATACATCGATATAACCGTAGTTACCGATGAGCGCATATGTGATGGATTCTATTTTGCTTCTGCTCTTAAATATATGCGCACAATATTCAACAATCCGGACATTCTTGATATTCCGCCGGATAATGTTATTAAGGATATAAAATGAACGAACACAACAAAGTTATTGCAAAAAACAAAAAAGCTTTTTTTGATTATTTTGTAATCAACACTTATGAAGCAGGTATTGAGCTTTACGGAACAGAAGTAAAATCCATTCGTGCCGGAAATGTAAACCTAAAGGACAGTTTTTGCTCAATAGAAGACGGTGAACTTTTTATTAAAGGTATGCATATTTCGCCTTATGAAAAGGGTAATGTTTTCAACCGTGATCCACTAAGAGACAAAAAACTCTTGATGCATAAACGTGAAATCATATCTTTACTCGGCAAAGTAAAGCAAGACGGTTTTTCGATTATTCCGCTGTCTCTTTATTTTTCAGGCTCAAAAGTCAAAGTAGAACTGGGACTGTGTAAAGGTAAAAAACTCTATGACAAGCGTGATTCCGAATCTAAAAAACAAGCTGACAGAGATATCAGGAGGACTCTCAGAGACAGAAATAAATACTGATATCTAAAAGGAGATATTAAAATGATATATGAAACTATAGATATTAACATTGATTATTCAAAATTATCTGTTAAAAGCACAGATTATGTTGCTAAGCTGAAAATATATATACCTAACAACAAAGATGAAGTGGCAAAATATACAGCCGACCGTACAACTGTATTAATTCTTCCTGGCGGAGGCTACAGGATGACATCTGAACGCGAAGCAGAACCCATTGCTTTTCATTTTTTGCAAAGAGGTATTAATGCCGCCATTCTTTATTACAGTGTTGAGCCGGCAGTTTTCCCGGTTTCTCTGCTTGAAACGCTGTCTGCAGTAAAATTTCTTCGTGACAATTCAGAAAAATACCGTATAAACAAAGATAAAATTGTAATTTGCGGGTTCTCAGCAGGCGGACATCTGGCTGCGTCGGCAGGTACTCTTTGGAACAAGAAGGAAGCATTGGCTTATTTTGGAGATGTGCAGCATCTGAGACCGGACGGTCTTATTTTAGGATATCCGGTAATAATAAATGACTACGACGGAGAATCTCATATACACAAAGGCTCTTTCAATAATCTATTGGGAGATAGATGCGATGATAAACAAATGTTAGAATATCTGTGTCTTGACAAACAAGTATCCAAAGACACGCCTCCAACCTTTATTTGGAGTACATTTGAAGATAAAGCAGTACCATGTGAAAACACAATGAGATTTGCTGCGGCTCTTAGAAAAAACGGTGTTCCGTTTGAACTTCATATATACGAAAAGGGAGGTCATGGGTTAGCCACCGGAGATCTTGTCTCAAACTCCACGGAGTATCGGCTGAAAAACTGGCTGAACGAGGTCTGCGATTGGGTGCTTGATACAAGAAGCGATTATATTGATTGCTGACAGTGTCTTTAAATAAAATGCCTATACGGCATTTATATGGGGGCGCAATGGTTTCGACGGGGACCGGATGGTATCGTAAGCGGATAGAGACGCACAGCTCTTAAAAATGTGCAATTTAAAATTAAACGCTAACAATAATAAATTAGCTTACGCTGCTTAATTGCAGCGTCATCTGAATGCGCAGGACCACGAGCGCAGGAGGGTGTGACTTTTAGTGGTGAACGAATACCGCGTAGCTTCAAACGGTATTTGTAATATGAAGCTACCGAATAACGGAGTTTGCTTTATAACGCCGTTTGACGGGAACTTAAATATAAAGCTACATCCGTAGAAAGCGATACCGGATAGTTTTCGGACAGGGGTTCAATTCCCCTCGCCTCCACCACGTCTGAGCAAGCGTCATATCGCTTGCTCAGACTTTTTTACAAAAGTCTGAGCGCGCTCATTTTGCTGCTCCTCCTTTACAAATCGCAACCGCTTATGCTGGGGTGCGATTTGGTTTTGGACGCAAAACCGAAAGCTGCTGCATCTATACTGTTTGCAATAGTTCAGCTGAAAGCCTTGACACGCAATCCGCGTTCGGGGCTTTTCTTTTATTCTTATATCGATGCCCATAGAGCGTACATTTTTTGTCAATGCTTCCCATACCGAGTATAAGGTGAACACCTACTACTTAAAAGCACTTTTGTATTCTATACCTAAATAAGAAATAAGCGGTTAAGGATCAAAATCCTTAACCGCTTATTTATAATAATACATTCCTGTTTTAACATTAGTTAATCATTATCAGAAACATTTATATTTGATCTTTCAGCATGTTTTTTCATTGCAGCAAAGGTTTCCTCGCTTATATCATGCTCCATTTTACATGCATCCTGCACTGCAGTTTTTCTGTCGACGCCTATTCGTATCAAAAAATCTGTAATTGCAGTATGTCTTTCATATATTTTCCCTGCGATGCTGAGCCCGCTGTCTGTCAGAGTCAAGTGTCCGTCTCCGTCTGCAGTGACATATCCTCCTTTTTTCAATATGCTTACCGCTCTGCTGACACTCGGTTTTGAATATCCCATATATTCGCAAATATCTATAGATCTAACATACTCTTTTTTCCGGGATAATATATATATTGTTTCTAAATACATTTCACCCGATTCCTGCAAATGCATATCGACAACTCCTTTATAACGACTGAATATAATCAGCATATCACAATAACCTTTAAAAATCAATATGCCTTACTGCTTCCCTGTTATTTTGCATGCCTCTATGTTGATATTATACAAAAATACGGTTAGCATTCGCTAACTTATTGTATATGGTTATAAAATTACAATTTTTCCAGTTATTATATTGACAAATTACTTTTAAATAAATATAATGACGTTAGTTAGCGAAAGCTAACTATTTAATATTGCCGTAACGGTTAGCATATGCTAATTCTTGTGTTTCTATGAAAGGAAATTGATATGATACCTCTTACTCTTGCAGAAATTGGACAGGAAAATATAATAAAAAAAATCACAGGCAAACAGGAAGTTAAATTGCATCTTGAAAATCTCGGATTTATTGCAGGATCTTCAGTAAAAATCATAACCGAAATCGGCGGGAACGTTATTGTAAACATCAAAGATTCACGCATTGCTATCAGCAAAGAGATGGCACAGAAAATAATGGTTTAACTTATTTATTTTTCAAAGGAGATATATTATGAAAACTCTAAAGCAGGCTAAAGTCGGCGAAACGGTAACTATTGTCAAACTGCACGGACAAGGGGCTGTCAAACGAAGAATAATGGATATGGGACTTACAAAAGGAGTGCAAGTATATGTACGTAAAGTGGCCCCGTTGGGAGACCCTATCGAAGTTAATTTGCGAGGATATGAACTTTCTATCCGCAAAGATGATGCGCAAATGATAGAAATTGAATGACTTTTCGGGGATTTGATCCCCTTTTATTTTGAATACGCAGTTAGCCATAGCTAATTAAGAAAGAGAGGAAAAAACATGGGCCTTAAAATTGCTCTTGCAGGCAATCCAAACAGCGGAAAAACGACACTATTCAACGCATTGACAGGATCAAATCAGTTTGTAGGAAACTGGCCTGGTGTAACCGTTGAAAAAAAAGAAGGAAAACTAAAAAAACACAGCGA
>CALXGU010000029.1 GCA_944387905.1 uncultured Clostridia bacterium | reverse complement strand
TTCTGTGATATCGTCTTGTTCTTTATGCGTTTGCCGTAATATGTTATTCATATACACTGTTCCCGTTCCTTATCTATACTTTCCTTGCTCTGCTGTCCGGACAGACTTATGATATATTTTACTGTCTGCGTATCTATCACATCGCGCGTTTTGGCAATTTCAAAAAGGCTGCCAAGCGTACTTTCCGCGTGTTCTACATTGCTCTTTTCTCCTGTGACCGAAACCATATCGGCACGGCTGATTATCTTAACGCCGCATTCCTTTTCTATTATTTCGATGTTTTCATCAAAAGCTCCGAATACTGCCGAAAGGTATTCGATATTTACTCCCGCCAGGGTCTTTTCCATCCTTTGTTTCCTGCTTTCATTCTATTATTTTTGTGATACCTATATCTTCATAACAGTTTAATATAACTTTTACCGTAACCGAGTCCTCGTTTACGGTTTCTTCGTATTCACGTCCCAGCACCATTATGCCTACAAGATCATACTCAAAATCCCTCAGCTGTTCATACGCATCCTGAAGTGCTGTCTGCTCGGATTTCATTGTCTTGCATATATCCACCTCGGTATATGTGGTCTTATTGATACTCAGCGGCAGTGCCAAGCTGTCTGTTATCCTCAGCTGTTTTTGCGACTTTGTCACATCATAGTTATTATATATTATTTTGCTGTTGAAATAAAGAGGGATATTTAAGCCAAACAGTTTGAGAGAGTATTTGTTCTTTACCCGCCCTGTATGAACATGTTCTGTTGTTTCAAACGGTACTGTAACTTCGCTTGAATGAGTGGTGTATGCCATCACTTTCGCATATGAATGAAGCTTATATTCCTGACCGTATTTATCAGTATAATTTCCCGTCACCACAAGATCACCTGCAGTAACGGTATCGCCGGGGCCTACAAGGCTGTATCCCATATAAGCGTCGACAGACGCTATCACACCGTCTCTAGCCGCATAAATACTGCATGGCTGTTTTGAGTCTATGAGCTCAGGCGTCTCGCCCTTTTCCCGGACTTCAACATATCCGGTAGTGCCCTTTATATTTATTGATATCCACGATATCTTATCATTATTTTTTAAAAACGAATTTTCTATTTCCTTTACATCAAGACCGCGCTTGGCTTTCCCGGCGTAAAACCCGTTTTCCGATAGCAAAGTAAGTATTTCCTGAACGGACACAGTCTCGCATCCGCTCACACGTACATCCCATATGAAAAACGATGAAGCGTAAACACCTGCGGATATTATAAGCATACCCGCTATTATACCGTATCTGTGTCTGTAATTTCTCAGACTGTGAAAAAGACCATAGCGTTTTACGATATGTATATTTACATGTGATTTCAAAACCGCGGGCCGCAAACGCTTAAAATTATGCCTGTAAATCTCAAACTTCAAGCCGTCCGAATCATCTTTGCGCACATCCCAGATTTTGAATTTTTCTTTGTTTACCGTATTCAAAAATCTTTCGCTGCCGCTGCCGCGTACACTTACAGTCAGTGTTCCGATCAGAAATCTCTGAATTGATTTTAACATAATCATCACCCTTATTCAAGACATACGCCTTTAATTTTACCGTCGATAACAATTATACCGTCAGAATAACTGTTGAGCGTAAGCTTACTTCCGCTGACGGCGATTGTGTATACCTTTGTGCTTATCCTCACACGTTCAGTCTCATAAGCAAGTAGTCCGGAAACCTGTTCGATGACAACACGCTTGTTGCCTATTATCTCTACCGACGATGCTTCTTTTATCGATGTGTCATATTCATCTGTTCCCTTTATAAACGCACGCAAAGGTGAATAGCTCTTCATTTTATTCTTCACTAACATCGCTCCTTTACACAAATTTATGCAATAAACCGGCTTTTATTGCATATAACTTACCATGAAAAAGTTTAAGAATATTTTGACAATTTTAATAATGGCACTGCTCATACTGATTTTTTCTTTAAATTCCAAAACAGTCATTGCTTCTGTCAAATACAGTCTGGAACTGTGCTACAGCTCTGTAATCCCCTCGCTGTTTCCGTTTTTTATACTGTGTGAATTCCTTATGTCGACGGTTTCTCAAATAGGCACTAATTATTCCGCAGTAGCTTTTATCACAGGACTTGTGACCGGTTTCCCTACCGGTGTGAGAAATGTTTGTCAACTGTACTCAGACGGGTGTATAAATAAAAAATCAGCCGTATCGCTTCTCCGCTGTACAGCAAATGCCTCTCCTGCATATATAGTCGCATTTATAGGCGTCTGCATCATCCGAAGCAGAACGGCAGGATTGATATTGCTTGTATCTCAGGTAATCTGCGCTTTTGCATGTGCCGTCTTTTTCAGATGCTTTAAAAAACCGCATGCCAAAACTACTCGCGTTTCTGTTGTAAGCATGACTGAAACCGCATGCAAAAGCATCACTAATTCTGTTATCAGCTGCTTATTTGTCTGCGGGTATATAATTTTCTTCGGCATAATCGCAGACCTTATTATTGATTTCAATATCCATACAGCTATAGGCAAAGCTATGTTTTTTATACCTGAGAAACAGGCCTCGGCTATCGTAGTTGGCTTTATTGAACTCACACGAGGCATCTGCATGCTTGATTTTAACGACCCGGACTCAATTATAGCAGCGGCAGTAATAACGGCTTTTTCCGGTATATCGGTTATAATGCAGTGTATGTCCTGTGTTATAAAATCAAAACTACCTGTGCGGCCGCTTATAACCGGAAAATTGATATATACTCTTTTGATGCCGATAATCGCAAAATGTCTGTCTGAGATAATTACAGTTAAACCGGGTGTATATCAAACCGGACGTATGCCCGTTATATCATTTGTTCTTTTTGTTATTTTTCTTGCAGCATGCATTATTTTTATTTATAATATCTTTGACAAATCAAAATACAGGTTGTATAATAAAACAAAACGGACTTTCGGTGATTAAAATGATTTTTTCAAAAGATATTACTCCCGTATGCGCATACTGCGAGCACGGAACTCAAATAGCATCTACCGATGATGTGATATGTAAAAAGAAAGGCATCGTAAAAGCAAGCTTCGGCTGCAGAAAATTCAGATATACCCCGCTCAAAAGAACACCGCCGAAAAAAGCGGCAGAAAATATTACCTATACCAAAGAAGACTTTCAATTCTGATCGGCGAAACATCTTTCGCCGATTTTTTGTATATTTTCATATTATGCTATCAAAATAGTTACGAGGTGATAATATGGAAGATACAATAAAAAAAATACTGGGACGCCAGATTTTTGACAGCCGCGGTACGCCGACAGTAGAAGCTACGGTAATGCTTTCAAGCGGAGTCGCGGCAACGGCAGCGGTGCCAAGCGGCGCTTCAACCGGCCAATATGAGGCATGCGAGCTGCGTGACGGCGGCGACGACTATATGGGCAAAGGCGTTTTGCGTGCCGTGGACAATATAAATTCTATCCTTTCCAAAGTCCTTGAGGGAGAATCGGTATTTGATCAAGAGGAAATCGATGTTCTCATGTGCGACGCAGACGGCACTGAAAATAAATCCAAGATCGGTGCCAACGCGATTCTTGCCGTATCTCTTGCGGCAGCGCGCGCAGCATCTTTCTCTGCAGATATACCGCTTTATGAATATCTGGGAGGAATAAACTGCTGCACCCTGCCGGTGCCCATGATGAACATACTCAACGGCGGGGCGCATGCGTCAAATAATATAGACATACAGGAATTTATGATAGTTCCGACTGGCGCTGACAGTTTTGAAAACGCTATGCGTATGGGCAGTGAAGTTTATCACACTTTGAAAAAGATACTTTCCGAAAAAGGCCATGCCACAGCAGTGGGTGATGAAGGAGGTTTCGCTCCCAATCTGGACAGCGACGAGCATGCTATCGAGCTTATAATCGAGGCAATAGAGAAAAGCGGGAATAAGCCGGGACAGGATATCAATATCGCACTTGATATTGCGTCAAGCGAATGGGTCACAGAAAACGGGTATCTTTTGCCTAAGCGCAATATGTTTTTTACTTCTCAGGAACTTATGGACTATATTCTTGAGCTTAAAACAAAATATCCTATTATTTCAGCTGAAGACCCGCTTGGCGAAAATGATTTTGAGGGGTTTGCAGAACTGACTCCACGGGCAGGCATTCAAATCGTAGGCGACGATCTGTTTGTAACAAATCATTCCAGACTGAAAAAAGGCATCTCAATGGGCGCCGCCAACGCAATTCTGATAAAGCCCAACCAAATCGGGACCTTGAGTGAGACCATGAAAGCCATACGTATGGCAAAAGATAATGGCTACAAAACTATAATTTCACACAGAAGCGGAGAAACGGCTGATTCATTCATCGCGGACCTTGCGGTGGCGATGAACTCCGGACAAATTAAAACAGGTGCTCCGGCCAGAAGTGAACGAGTTGCAAAGTACAATCGGCTTTTGCAAATAGAAATGGCGCTTGGTGAGCGCGCGGTATACCCCGGAATTGAAATTTTTAAGTAATTCGGTGATAGTATGAGTTTTTATGATACTGTTTATGAAAAAGTAAAGAAAATACCCAAAGGCAAGGTCGCGACCTACGGTCAGATAGCGGCGATGTGCGGTTCTCCCATGGCATCAAGAGCTGTAGGATATGCCCTGCACGCAAACCCGGATCCATCGCAGATACCCTGCCACAGAGTCGTAAACAGACACGGCAGACTTGCCGCGGCGTATGTCTTCGGCGGACTGGATGAGCAGCGTCATCGTCTGGAAAACGAGGGCGTTGAAGTGGACGATCAGAATATGGTAGATCTGAAAAAATTCCTCTGGCAGCCGTGATTTTGTATAAATAGAATCAAGCACCCGCGAAACTTTTGCAGGTGCTTTTATTTTGCCTTAAGTATATACCTGAATATTTATCAATAAATTAAATAAAAAAGATGAGCGTGTGCTCATCTTTTTTATTTTAATAGCGCTCTGATGCTTTGTATGGGGTTTTGGGCTATCAGTTCTCCCCACTCTTCCAGCAGCGCTTCATTTATTAAACTCCATTTACACTTTATACAAAACTCGGTGATGCTTTTTATAATAATATAAAATCGTTCACCTGAGACGGTTTCAGGCGGAAAGTCTACCGTAAAGTAATATTTACCGCGATACTTATACATCCGGGTCGCACTGATTTTTATGTCCTTGTTTTTTTCAAAAACGCCGGCGATATCAAAGATATTTTCCGGACTGTACAGTTCAAACAAATACATATCCTCGTCAGCCTTTGCCGTTTTATCTATATTGAAAGTATTGTCGGATGACGGCGAAAGACGCGTGATAATAATATAGTATGAGTTTGATATACCCGGGATAGCCTCTACCAACACCTTACTTTGCAGAAAATTCAGACCGGTGCTGCTGTATATTTCATTGAGCAGCATCAGTAAAAATTCCCGCGAAGAGGCATCGTTGCTGTCGAGTTTTTCAAACGTGACACTGTATTCTTCCAGATCCTTGTCTTCAATCAGCACCTTTACTTTATCCTTGTCGATCACCTTTAACAGCATAAATCACTCACCCAAATCTGTCTTACAACATCCTATTCCGGTGAATAAAAAATTGTGTCAAAGTTGACTTTTTATCCTATTTAATGCTCCCTTTTCAAGACGGCTGACCTGCGCCTGGGATATACCGACTTCCTTTGCAACCTCCATCTGAGTCTTGCCGTCCAAAAATCTCAAAGCTATGATCTCTCTTTCACGGTCAGGCAGATTGGATATTGCCTCCTTTATCAGAATTTCATCAAGCCAGTTACTGTCGCTTGCGCCGTCACTCACCTGATCCATAACATATATAGCGTCGCTGCCCTCGGAATACACCGGCTCAAAAAGCGAAACAGGGTCTACGATAGCCTCCAACGCAAGCACGACATCTTCCTTTGGCACTCCAAGCTCTTTGGCTATTTCTTCCGCAGTAGGCTCTCTGGACATTTCAGACGTCAAACGCTCTTTTACCGCCAGAGCCTTGTAAGCAGTATCACGCATCGCTCTTGACACACGCACTATATTATTGTCTCGCAGATACCTGCGGATCTCCCCCAATATCATAGGTACTCCGTAGGTGGAAAACTTTAAGCCAAGAGTAGTGTCAAAATTTTCCGCGCTTTTTATAAGGCCTATACACCCCACTTGAAATAAATCATCCATACTCTCGCCTCTGCCGGCAAATCTCTGTACTATTGACAGCACGAGTCTTAAATTCCCCTTTATAAATTCGTCTTTTGCTTTTTTATCACCCTGTTTTATACGTATAAGCAGTTCTTCTTTCTGCTCGTCTGTCAATACAGGCAGCTTTGAGGTGTCTATTCCGCTGATAACAACCTTGTTATTATTCATCATCTTAATTTCCTCCGTAATACCATTATTGACAGCGTATTTTCAAAATTACCTGTACGGCTTTCATTTTTTTCGTTATATTCTGGAAATTAAGGAAATGAATATTTACTAATAAAAAAACAGGCTTAAATTAAGCCTGTTTAGTGTATTTATTTTCCGCTGTCGCCGTAATTTGACAGCACTCGGGCTGAAGGATCATTTACGTTACAGCCCTTCCAATTTTTATTCGGCATCCAAAAATCCGTGACCATTTCCGATTGCTCCGGATAATATTTTTCAAACAGCTCTCTGTACAGCAAAGATTCCTTTGTAAAAGGCTTGGCATGCTCATATTTTGCGCTGTGTTCAAAAAACTCCTCATCCGTGTACAGACTTTGAGCGTATTCTTTAAGATAATCCACCATTGAATGTCCTACGGCATCGGAAAAAGCGGCTTTTTCACGCCAAAGTATATCATCCGGCAAATAGTCACCTTTTTCAAACGCATGACGCAGAAGGTATTTGCCCTTTCCGTATTTATTCAGTTTTATTTCAGGGTCTACCGCCATGACATATTTTACAAAATCCAAATCTCCGAACGGCACCCTCGCTTCAAGCGAGTTTACCGAAATGCATCTGTCTGCACGCAAAACGTCATACATATGAAGTTCTCTGACTCTCTTTTGTGACTCCTTTTGAAATTCCTGGGCATCCGGAGCAAAATCAGTATATTTATATCCGAAAAGCTCATCTGAAATCTCGCCTGTAAGTATGACACGGATATCACTTGTTTCATGGATAGCCTTGCACACAAGGTACATGCCCATACTTGCCCTGATTGTAGTTATATCATATGTACCGAGCACCGAAACAACTTTTTCAAGAGACTCGATAACGTCCTGCTTATCAATGATAACTTCTGTATGATCACTGCCGATATATTCTGCGACACGTTTTGCATATTTAAGATCAATAGCATCCTGACTCATACCTATTGCATATGTACGAATTGGCTTATCGCTCTTTTTTGCCGCTATTGCACATACAAGCGAAGAATCCAGTCCGCCTGACAGCAAAAATCCTACTTTTGCGTCTGATACAAGTCGTTTTTCAACGCCCTTTATAAGTTTTTCTCTGATATTTGTACATACCGTCTCCAAGTCATCTTTTATGATCCTGTCAACAGCGGCAATATCACAGTAACATACAAATTTGCCGTCTGTATAATAATGCCCCGGCGGAAACGGCATGACTTTTTGGCATAATCCGACCAAGTTTTTAGCCTCGCTTGCAAATAAAATAATACCATTTTTGTCATATCCGTAATAAAGCGGACGTATGCCGATAGGATCTCTGGCAGCGATATACTTACCGCTGCTGCCGTCGTATATAATCATAGCAAACTCAGCGTCAAGCATTTCAAACATTTTTAGTCCGTATTCTTTATAAAGCGGCAGTATCACCTCGCAGTCGGATTCACTTTTAAAGGTATATTTTCCCGACAGCTGTGATCTGAATTTCTCAAATCCGTATATCTCTCCGTTGCACACAACATAACAATCGTCCATACAAAACGGCTGCATGCCCTGAGGATGAAGACCCATTATAGCCAGTCTGTGAAATCCAAGCAGGCCTTTTCCAGTATCGACGATTTTACTGTCATCAGGCCCGCGTGATTTGGTCTTGTCAAATCCCGACTTAAATGCCTCAATATCAGCTGTCCTGCCGCAATAGCCCATTATAGAACACATAATATTTCCTCCGTTAATATAACTTTTCAGCATTCCATAGGGCGAGCGCTGTACCCGCGGTACCACCTATATTTGTTCTCATAAAAAGCTTTATTTTTCAGCTATGCCAACTGACGTGTGGCTTGACGGCGCACCTACTAAAAGATTTTCAGATTGCAGCTCAACATGTGTTATTCACACGGCACCTGCTGCGCGGCTCTCACCGTCCCGCACTCGCTGTTAGCGATTTATCCGTGTTACTTGTCATGTCTCAAACGCTTTTATTTATTTTATTCAACATCCTGCAGTGCATCATAGCCCTCTTCACCCGTACGGACTTTGACTACATTCTCTACATCATATACAAATATTTTTCCGTCACCTATATTACCGGTATACAGCACCTTTTTAGCAGTTTCGATAAGCGTGCGTACAGGTACCTTGCTGACTACGATATCCACCTGTATTTTAGGAAGCAGAGTAGCCTCGATTGCAACGCCTCTGTAATATTCAGTCTTTCCTTTTTGCTGTCCGCAGCCTAAAACGTGCGAAACAGTCATACCGGTTATTCCTATATCCGTCATTGCTTTATTCAATGCCTCAAAGCGTGATTCCTTACAAATAATTTCCACCTTTGTGAATTTAGGAGTACCATCATTGAATACAGGCATTTTTTTGACCGGAATGGCTTCGGCCTCAGGCACATCACCTGAAACAGCAACAGCCTGATCATATCCGTAGTCCAGACTTTCAACAGCGGTAACAAAATCCGCATATGCACTGGGAAGGCCATGCTCTGTACTGTCCAGACCTTTTATTTCTTCTTCTTCCGATACCCTCAGGCCTATTGTCTTTTTTATGATCACAAAGCTTATTGTCATCATAATGCCGGTCCAGATAAGAATCGACATTATACCAAGCAATTGAATACCCAGCAAATCAAAACTTCCTGTGTAGAACAATCCTTCAAGTCCTGCAGGAGAATCCGGGTTGGAAAACAATCCCACTGCTATGGTTCCCCAAACACCATTTGCAAAGTGAACTCCTACAGCGCCTACCGGATCGTCTATATGTAATTTAAGATCAAGAAATTCAACCACCGCAACCACAAGGATACCTGCTACAGCGCCGATGATCGCAGAGCCGAACGCATCTACCGAATCACATCCGGCGGTCACAGCGACAAGTCCGGCAAGCGAGCCGTTAAGACACATCGAAACATCAGGCTTGCCGTTCTTGATCCATGTGAAAATCATGGTGGTGCATGTTGCTACTG
The DNA here is from genome assembly GCA_944387905.1 of uncultured Clostridia bacterium. Taxonomy (GTDB): domain Bacteria; phylum Bacillota; class Clostridia; order Oscillospirales; family QAKW01; genus RGIG9041. Next base: position 2,931 of record CALXGU010000029.1, on the reverse strand, counting down.
CAGGCGCAATAGTGGTTGTGACAAAAATAGACGCGAGAGAAGTTTTGTCCCAAGCCGCAGCGCCGTTGAACCCATACCAGCAGAACCAGAGAATAAAACACCCCAGCGCTCCAAACGGTATAGAATGCCCCGGTATCGCGTTGACTTTGGTCACTTTCCCTGACTTATCCTTAATGTATTTGCCAAGACGCGGCCCGACCATAATTGCTCCTATCAGAGCTGTAAGACCTCCGACCGAATGTATCGCCGCCGATCCCGCAAAATCATGAAATCCTAACTGGGCCAGCCAGCCCTGTGAGTTCCATACCCAGCCTGCTTCGACTGGATATACAAACAGCGATATTACCGCTGAATATATACAGTAAGATACAAACTTTGTCCTTTCCGCCATAGAGCCGGAAACTATTGTAGCAGCTGTTGCGCAGAAAACAAGGTTGAAGATAAACACAGGCGCATTGCCGCTCTTTAAAAATCCCCCGAAATCCGTTAATATCTGAAGATTAGGAACTCCGAAAATACCCAGCACATAATCCTGCGCCATCATAAGACTGAAACCGAGCAGAACAAATACAACTGTTCCTATACAAAAATCCATCAGGTTTTTCATTATGATATTGCCGGCGTTTTTTTGCTCTGGTAAATCCTGTTTCAACCATGGCAAACCCTGCCTGCATAAAGAATACAAGAGCCGCGCCAATTAAATACCAGACGCCGAATATCTCTCCCGTAACGCTTTCCTCAACTAATTTAGTAATTTCCTCCAGAACCATATTTTCATCTTCTTTCTTATGCCTTAATATTTATTTTACGCCAAACAGCAAATCAGCGTAAGTAGGAAACGGCCAATAGCTTTTTGCTGTCAATGTCTCCGCCTCGTCACACGCTACCCTGAGCTCGCTCATTTTCGGCAAAACTGTATCACGTATCATCGCCGCCTCTGTTCCTATGTCATCTGCATTACCAAGCTGAACTACCGCTTCGTCCAACACTTCCGCTCCCGCAGCTATTTTGTCAGTAAGCACTGAAAGTTTCTTGACAAGGCCTGTCTCAAATGCACATACAACAGACGGGTCTATGGCTTTTTTGGCAGCAGCGGATCTTGCAATATTGGCAGTGTACTTCTCTACCGCAGGAGCAATTTGCGTCTTTGCCATATCAACCATTGTATTTGCTTCTATAATTATGGTCTTGCAGTAGTTATCCAACGTTATTTCATAACGCGATTTTAGCTCTGCCTCTGAAAATACTCCGTGTGAGGTAAGCATATCAACATTTTTCTTATCAAGCAGATGTTCAAGCGCATCAGGTGTAGTGCGAAGATTCATCAGCCCGCGTTTTTCCGTTGCTTCCTTTATCCAGCTGTCGTCATATCCGTTGCCGTTGAAAATAATATGCTTATGATCTTTTATGGTTTTTCTGATCATCTCATGAAGTGCCGTTTCAAAATCCCGGGCGCCTTCAAGTCTGTCCGCATATATTTTAAGGCTCTCGGCAACTGCAGAGTTCAGCATTATATTCGCACATGCTATACTGTTTGATGAGCCCAGCATACGGAATTCAAATTTATTGCCTGTAAAGGCAAACGGTGATGTTCTGTTTCTGTCCGTAGTATCACGGTTGCATTTGGGCAGGACATCAACGCCCAGTTTCATCTGAGTCTTTTGTATTCCCTTATACGGGGTATCTTCCTCTATCGCTTCGAGAACAGCATTAAGCTCATCTCCTAAAAAGACAGAAACAACAGCGGGCGGCGCCTCGTTTGCACCAAGGCGGTGGTCATTGCCGGCAGTAGCAACTGAAATACGCAGAAGATCCTGATAGTCGTCAACACCCTTTATAACTGCGCATAAAAACAGTAAAAACTGTGCGTTTTCATACGGAGTCTCGCCGGGCGACAGCAGGTTCTGCCCTTTATCGGTTGCAATAGACCAGTTATTATGTTTTCCGCTTCCGTTCACGCCTGCAAATGGTTTTTCGTGCAGAAGGCACACAAGTCCGTGTTTGGATGCTACCTTTTGCATTATCTCCATTGTCAGCTGGTTATGATCGGTAGCTATGTTAGTAGTTGTATATATAGGCGCGAGTTCATGCTGTGCCGGTGCGACTTCGTTATGTTCGGTTTTTGCGAGTATGCCAAGCTTCCACAGCTCCTCATTGAGTTCCTCCATAAATGCTGCGACTCTCGGTTTTATCACACCGAAATAATGATCATCCATTTCCTGGCCTTTAGGAGGCTTTGCCCCAAACAGTGTACGGCCGGTAAACCGAAGATCCGGGCGCTGATCGTACATTTCTTTTGTGATCAGAAAATATTCCTGCTCAGGACCTACTGATGATCGAACACATTTAGCAGTATCGTTTCCGAAAAGTTTTAAAATGCGCAGCGCCTGTTTATTTAGCGCCTCCATAGACCGCAAAAGCGGTGTCTTTTTGTCAAGCGCATGGCCGGAATAAGAGCAGAATGCTGTAGGAATACATAATGTTTTGCCTTTGATAAAAGCGTATGATGTCGGATCCCATGCAGTGTATCCTCTGGCTTCAAATGTAGCTCTGAGTCCGCCGCTCGGAAATGAAGACGCATCAGGCTCGCCCTTAATAAGCTCCTTGCCGGAAAACTCCATTATTACTCCGCCGTCAGGAGATGGAGTTATAAAACTGTCATGTTTTTCAGCGGTTATTCCGGTAAGCGGCTGGAACCAATGAGTATAATGCGTAGCGCCGTTTTTCACCGCCCAGTCTTTCATAGCAACAGCAACTGCGTTGGCAACTCCAATATTCAGCTCTGTGCCTTCATCAATAGTTTTTTTGAGCGATGAATAAACTTTGTCAGATAATGTTGCCTTCATAACCCTATCGTCAAATACTTTACATCCAAAATAATCAGATACTGTACTCATAACTTTTCTCCTTTTTTAATAAAAAAAGACAAAG
>CALXGU010000028.1 GCA_944387905.1 uncultured Clostridia bacterium | reverse complement strand
TTGTCACTGCTGATAGCGGTCAACTGCATCAGTCCGGCAATATACGCAAACTCAACAAGAAATTTGGGTGATATCCAAATAGAAGAGGCGAATTTCCCTGACGAGAACTTTCGCGAATGGCTTTCATCCGAACACAATCTGGGGGGTATAGGTGCCGACGGCACATTATCATCCGAAGAACTCGCTGCTGTAACGGAAATCAATATTCCGTCATCTGATGATAATAAAATACTCTCACTTGATGGTATAGAACATTTTACGGCTCTTAAGGTTCTGAATATCCAAAAACACGGTTTGACAGAACTGGACCTTTCTTCTAATACAAATCTTGAAAATCTCAACTGTTCAAACAACAGTTTGACATCTCTTAATTTAGGAACAAACACAAATTTAAAAATTTTAAACTGCACAGGAAATAAACTGGCTGATCTGGATATATCAGAAAATACAGGTCTTATAAATCTGTTTGCAGAATCAAACGCTCTTACGAGCATAGATCTTGAACAAAACACTCTGCTTGAAACAATCAATTTGAATGAGAACAAACTTCAGCAGATAGATTTGTCTTCTCAGTTGAATCTCGTATCGCTGCAAATCGATATGAATAATCTCACGACCCTTGATTTGAGCAATAATACCCAGCTTGAGACATTTTTCGCACAGTACAATAATTTAAATGAGATCAAGCTCCCAACTGCCGATTCATTTACGGTATATTATTCAAACTTCAAGGATCAGTCACCAATGATGGGTTACGATACAGTAAACTGGTATTTTGACAGCAGCTATCAGACTGCCGTCACCGGTGATATCCAGGCAAACGGACAGACATTGTATGGTAAACGCCAGATAAATACATATAAAGTACAGTATTATGCCAACGGCGGCAGCGGCTGCATGGTATGCAGAGCTTGACGGTCTTGACACAGCTGCTATAAGCGACATCAAAAGCACACACCTTGATCACATAACCGAAATGCTTGCGGAATATGATACTCTCACTGAACAGGAAAAGGAATATCTTCCTGCGGACATCGAAGAGACACTCAATGAAGCACTTTCAATTTCACAAAACAAAGCAGATGCGATACTTGAGCTTGAAAACGCGTACGCGTCATATCAGCTGAGTGAGTATTCCGAGGCCGGCAAGGCGGCACTGAGCGCAGCGCTTCAAGACGGAATCGATGCCATTGAAATGTCAGCGTCCCAGGCAGATATAACAGACAATACTGCCAAATTCATTGACAGCATGGATAAAGTATTGACAGCTGAAGAAGAACAGGAGAACAACCCTGACGATGACGATACTTCCGATGACGAAAACGATGATACAGATCAGTCCCCTTCTGACGACAATACTGACAGTGATAAAGACGATGAGGATTCAGATCTTAACGGCGGACAAAATAATAATACTACAGGCCGTCCGAATCAGAATCAGAATGGCAGCGGTCAAAATAACACGGGTTCCGAAAATAACGAGTCTGCTGGCAATACACAGCAAAACGACTCTCAGACATCTGAAAAACCCGGAGCACAGCAGAATAACGGCAGTGCAGACACAGGCGATATAACAGATTCACAAAATATAACGACATATATTTGGATAGCCGTTATAGCAGCGATATTGGCAGCAGCAGCAATTATAACAGCAATATATATACGCCGCAAAAAAATAATGTAAACAATCAAATAAACCCTGTGTTATGACACACAGGGTTTATTTTTTGATATTACGGGCTGCATCGGTTGCTTTTCACTTATATATTTACGGTTGCAAATAAAAATACTGTATGCTAAAATATCTCTGGCTAAAAACATTTATAAACGGCGCAGACGGGAAATAGAATACAAATAGGTATAAAATAATACTAACAGCGTTACGCCAGCGTTTCACGGAGGTTAAAATGATAACTACTGTCTTGTTTGATTTAGACGGCACCTTGCTGCCAATGGATAATGATATTTTCACCAAAGGTTATTTTGGGCTTCTTGCAGCAAAGCTCAAGCCGCTCGGATACGATTCGAAGGCGCTTGTCAGCGCGGTCTGGGACGGGACATATGCAATGGTCAAGAACGACGGCTTACGTACGAATAAAGAGGTATTCTGGGAAAAATTTTCAAAAATCATGGGTGAGAAATGCCTTGAAGACATGCCTGTTTTTGATGAGTTTTATGTCAAGGACTTTCAGAATGCCGATCAATACTGCTCATTTCAGCCAAAAGCCGCACAGGCAGTAAAGCTGGCAAAACAGAAGGGCTTTCGTGTCGCACTTGCAACAAACCCTATCTTTCCTTCAACCGCCACCGAGAGCCGAATACGCTGGGCAGGTCTTGATATCAACGATTTTGAACTGTACACTACATATGAAAACAGCAGTTACTGCAAACCGAACCCGAAATATTTCAGCCAGATACTTGACAAGCTTAACGTCAGCGCCGAGCAATGTCTTATGGTCGGCAATGACGCGGATGAAGACACTGCCGGATGCAGTTTGGGCATGAAAGTTTTTATCGTAGATGACTGTCTTATAAACAAGTCAGGCAAAGATCTCTCGGATATACCTCACGGCAGCTTTGACAGCCTTATAGAATTCATAAGCGGCATGCCGGCTGTGTACGGTGACGCGAATTCCAATGATGCGTGACACTTGACCGCACCTGAGCATAGTATAAAACAAACCTAAAACAGCAATACACCGGAGCTGTAACAAACTCCGGTGTATTGCTGTTCGACGCCGGCACAGGCTGCTTACCCCTGCGCGGCTGTCAATAGGAGAAAATATGGGGGAGAATTATGAAAAAGTCGTGCTTTTATTTAGCACACTTATATTAAACCATAAAAATATGAAAAATGTATAAACTCCTTTTTAATTATCATTTAATATTGATTTTTAATTTATGTGTGATATAATTACTGCCTAAGGGGATAAAATATGGAGCTTACATATAAACACACACTTGCGGCAAGTTATACGGGATATGTGACACAGGCGATAGTCAATAATCTGATACCGCTGCTGTTTGTGACATTCTCAGACAGGTTCGGTATAAATCTGACACAGATAAGCCTGCTTATAGTCATGAATTTCGGAGTCCAGATCATAGTAGACGTACTCGCCGCCGCGTTTGTTGACAAAATCGGGTTTAAAAAGCTGGCGGTAGCTGCGCATATATGCGCGGCGCTTGGTCTTTTGGGGCTGTCTTTTTTACCGTTTGTGTTTAAATCTCCGATTGTAGGCATAATAATATCGGTAGTGCTGTCTGCAGTGGGCGGCGGACTGTGCGAGGTAGTGATAAGTCCGGTAGTAGAATCTCTGCCGCTGAAAAACAAAGCTGCGAACATGAGTATCCTGCACTCGTTTTACTGCTGGGGCCAGATGTGTGTAGTGTTGCTGTCGACACTGTTTTTTGCGGTCTTCGGCATGGACAGCTGGAACATACTGCCGATGCTTTGGGCGGTAATCCCCGCGCTCAACGCCGTATTATTTGCGGCTGTTCCTGTATATGCGCTGTGTCAGCCGGAACAGAAAATGAAATTTATAACGCTTATTACAAGTCCGGTATTTCTTGTGTTTTTTCTGCTTATGTTCTGTGCCGGGGCAAGTGAGCTGTCGATGTCGCAATGGGCGTCGTACTTTGCCGAACAGGGCCTGCATGTGACAAAAAGCACAGGTGATCTGCTCGGTCCGTGCGCATTTGCGTTTATGATGGGACTTGCAAGGGTATTTTTTGCTAAAATCGAAAAGCGTTATTCACTCAGGCCGCTGCTTATCCTGTCGGCGTTTATCTGTATAGCGTCCTATCTTACCGCATCACTGTCGCCGTGGCCTGTTCTGGCTCTTCTGGGCTGTGCGGTCTGCGGTATGTCGGTAGGCATGATGTGGCCGGGCGTGATAAGCCTTGCCGCACAGAAATACAAGAGCGGGGGCGGGTCTATGTTTGCCGTACTTGCGATAGGCGGCGATATCGGCTGCACTTTCGGGCCGTGGCTTGTAGGCATGATGTCAGACGGCGCGGGCAGCCTCCAGACAGGTCTTTTATTTGCTGTTATATTCCCGATGACAATGCTTGTCGGGTGTTTAAAACTTAAAAAATAAATACGGGAGATGTTTAATATGTCAGAATGTACACATGACTGCTCTACATGCGGTGAAGACTGCGCATCAAGAAATCAGGGCATACAGAAAGAAAAGCCCCATGAGCTCTCAAATATAAAGAAAGTAATAGGGGTGGTATCCGGCAAGGGCGGAGTAGGCAAAAGCCTGGTGACGGCGATGCTGGCGGTCTCCATGCAGCGCCGCGGTCTTAAAACCGCTCTTTTGGACGCGGACATTACCGGTCCTTCAGCGCCCAAGCTGTTCGGACTCAACACCAAAGCGGAGAGTGACGGCAACGGAATCTATCCGGTAGAGACAAAAAGCGGTATCAAGGTAATGTCCTTGAATCTGCTGCTTGAAAACGAAAATGACCCGGTCATCTGGCGCGGACCGGTCATCGCGGGTGCTGTCAAACAGTTTTGGACAGACGTGATATGGAATGATGTAGACTATATGTTTGTGGACATGCCTCCCGGCACGGGAGATGTTCCGCTTACAGTTTTTCAAAGCCTGCCCGTTGACGGCATAATCGTAGTGGCCTCACCGCAGGAACTGGTATCCATGATAGTAACCAAAGCCGTAAGAATGGCAAAGCTGATGAATGTGCCCATAATAGGTGTTATAGAAAATTACAGCTATCTTGTCTGCCCCGACTGCGGCAAACGCATAAACGTATTCGGCGACAGCCATATAGAGGAAATAACCGCCAAAGAGAATATCGACCTGCTCGCAAGGATACCGATTGATCCTCAGCTTGCGTCAGTGTGCGACAAGGGCCTTATTGAACTGTTTGAGGGCGACTGGGTAGAAAACGCATGCAATAAAATCGAGAAGCTGTAATATAATGTATCGGTGATACTATGAAATTCTGCTGTCTTACTCAGCTGTGCAAAAAAGAAATAATATGCACGCAGGACGGAAGAAAACTGGGATACCCGACCGATATTCAGATAGACTGCAAATGCGGTCAGATAATCAATATCATCGTACCGGATAAAAGCGCGTTTTCGATTTTCAAAGGCAAGGACTGTATCAAAATACCATGGTGCGATGTCGAGCGTATCGGCGAAGACGTGATCTGGGTATGCGGATGTTATGACAGAAAGGACAGAGATCATGACAGACATAATAAAGGAGACAACGGCTGTTGTTGCTGAACTGCTTGAAGGCAGCAGCCTGAGGCGCGGAGATCTGGTGGTAGTAGGCTGCTCTTCAAGTGAGGTCATAGGCGGGGCAATCGGTAAAAACTCATCACCGGAAACGGGAAAAATAATATTTGACACACTTTATAAAATTTTCTCAGAGCACGGTATATACATAGCCGCTCAGTGCTGTGAACATTTAAACCGTGCAATAATAATGGAATCGGAAATAGCTCAGAATCGAGGATATGAGCGGGTGAACGTCGTGCCGTTCCCTAAAGCCGGCGGCTCGTTTGCGACAGCGGCATACAATGCGTTTAAGGATCCGTTTGCAGCCGAGAGCATAAAGGCGGACGCGGGCATTGATATCGGCGGCACGCTTATAGGCATGCACCTTCGCCCGGTGGCTGTTCCGCTGAGAATTAACCAGCGCACTATCGGGGCGGCAAATGTAGTATGCGCAAGAACACGCCCCAGGCTTATAGGCGGACAGCGCGCGCATTATGATGAAAATCTTATGAAATGATTAAGACAGGACGGAGGCGACGTCCTGTCTTAATACTGCTTATATGGTTGAGAAAGGTAAGAAATGAAAATAGTCAGGGATAAAAATTTTTATAAAATGCTATTTTCCATTTGTGTTCCGATAGCTCTTCAGAACATAATTACTCAGGCGACAAATATTGCGGATACGCTGATGCTGGGAGCGGCGGATAAGTCCGGAACACTGCTGTCTGCGTCGTCGCTTGCCAACAACCCGTTTTTTATCCTGTCTCTGGTCTGCTTCGGACTTGCCAGCGGATCTTCGATTTTGTCGGCACAGTACTGGGGTAAAAATGATCTTACGGCAATACGTACCATAATATCTATGGTTTTAAAGTTTGCCACGTTTATCGGATTGCTTTTCAGTGCCGCGGTAATAGTTTTTCCGCATACTGTAATGAGCTTTTTTACAAGCAATACCGCCTTTATTGAGGCCGGAGCACAGTATCTCGAAATAATCGGATTTGCATATGTGTTTTTTGCGTTCGGCAATACCCTGCTGTGCTCTCTGAGAGTTGTCGAAATAGTACAAATTTCAGTATTTGTCAACCTCTCAAGCCTTATGACAAACGTTTTTCTGAACTGGGTGCTTATTTTCGGCAATCTGGGCGCACCCGCGCTCGGCATAAAAGGTGCAGCTATAGCGACGCTTATAGCGCGGCTTGTTGAATTTGCCGTTACTGTCGTATATGTATTCTTTATCGATAAAAAGCTCGGGCTCAGATTCAGACACCTTAAAAATTTCAGCAGACTGCTTGCAAAGGATCTTGTCCGATACAGCACTCCCGTAGTAATAAACGAGGTCATGTGGGCGCTGGCGATAAGCCTGCAGGCGGCGATACTGGGACACATTGAATACTCAGCAGGCAATCCTGTGACAGCCAATACAATAGCGACTGTAATATATCAGCTGGCATCAGTAGTTATCTTCGGAGTCGCCAATGCTGCTGCGGTAGTCGTGGGAAAGGCTATCGGACAAAATCAGGAAAAAGAAGCCCTTGAGCGTGCCTACACTCTGAAAATACTGAGCCTTGTCATGGGACTGTTTACTTTTGCTATAATACTTCTGCTGCGCCCGCTGATACTTAGCTTTTATGACCTGCCGTATGAGACGATGCAGCTGACTCATGATCTGATATTCGTAACGGCAGCAGCCTCCGTATTTGTAAGCATTTCCTCTGTAAGCATAGTCGGCATACTGCGCGGCGCGGGTGACACAAAGTTCTGCCTGATTATAGAGCTTGCGCTTTTATGGGGTGTCGCGATCCCGGCATCGCTGATCGCCGTATATTTTCAGCTGCCCGTGCCTATAGTACTGGCATTTATGAAAACAGATGAACTGTTAAAGTCAATTACCTGTCTTATACGCCTTCACGGAAAAAGATGGCTCAACTGCGTAACACGAGATAAGCTTGATATTAATTGATTATAAATTATTTGCAACCAACTGCAGTCATGCAAAAAAGCTTATTGCGTATGATTAACAGGTCCGTTATAAACAAACAACAGAAAAAGATGCCTCCTATGGTAGATTATATAAAACTACCGTAGGAGGTTTTGTTATACCAAAAAACCACCTAATAAAAATAAGTATCCCATTTGCAGAATGTGCATATTTTTTGAAGTTTAAGAGCTATGAAAAAGTATATTTGTTTAACAATAGTATCATTGTCTAAAAGACAAAAACCGAGCAAACTGTAAATCTTGTTTTAAGTACTCTAAGGGCTTCAAAAAAAGAAAAAGCAGCTCAGAGGTAAAGCTCCACAGTGACCAAGGCTTTCATACACTTTATTCGGGTTTTTTAAGCTAAATAAATTATACAACATTACACCATATATAAAAGAAAACCCCTCATAACAATGCATTTGCTGAAAACTTCTTTTCAATTTTTAAAACGTAATATATTGAAAAAATAAAGCACAAGACCTATGAAGGTGCGCAAATCCACTTATACATCCGCAAAGAATACAGCTTAAAACAAAACTGGCCCCCCTTGAAAAAAGTCAGTTTACTGCTTAGAATTTATTATTGAATACCATATAAGCCTTTTTGAAAAGTTTAAAAATTCAAGGAAAATTAAATCGGCAATGCCTTTTTAGTAAATTTGCACATAAACCCGTCATATTAACGAAAAAAAACAGCACTATTTTGTGCAATGCTACAAATTAAAAAAAATTAATAAATTTTGCAACATTTTCCATATTTTAAAACAAATATAAATGAAATTATAATTCAGCGGGCAGGGGGTGTCTGAAATGGTTTATTAACTTTACGCAAATCCCCATTTTGATATATTTGAAACTAACTTGACATGCTTAATGTAACAGTACGGTTCATATGTAAAAATCAGGAGGGAATTTATGCGAAAAAAGTTTAAAAGAATCATTTTGATACTGATTGTAATTTCATTGACAATTAGCAGTGTTCCTGCAGCAAGAGCAAGTGTTGCGGATTTGTCTACTCAGTTTGTAGGGTACAATTTAGTTTCGGGCACTGTAGTAAACGGTGTATATTTACGAGGAGCACCGTATTTTTCTACAGATGACTGCCCGGTATATTTTTATAAAATAAACGGTAATAATATTTATATAGCACCCGGTAAATCCATTACTGTAATTGAACGCGAGGAGGATTATTTCTATATAGCCTATCATTATAACGGAACATACTATTGCGGATATGTTCCGGTGGGCGATATAAGCTGTTCCGGCTATTCATGGAGCAATCACGACATACGCTGGCCGGGTCTGTATAACGGTATTCCGGAGAACGGATCAAGGATCCAGAACGTTTGTTACGGACCTGGGGACGCTTCATACTTTCTGCGCTGGTCTTCTGTTAACGTTGACAGCACAGTTAGTACGCTTTTGCTAAGGAAAACCAACAGATACGCATTTATACAGCATATGATATATGACGGTAATGTCCTGAAATATGTCAGAGGATGGGTTTGGGGCAGCTATATAAATCCGTGGCCGAATATGCGACCTGATTTTGTACCGTTTTTTTACTTTCATGACCAAATAACCGCTACTGAGGCTGGCGAATTAAATATATATAATAATGTAATATATATCTTAAATAAAGGATCAGATAAGGCGCTTACCGTATCATCTACAGCTGATGGAACTATTCTTACTGTGACGGATTTTAACGGAAGTGAAAATCAGGAATTTTCTCTTGTAAAAACAGGACATTCTCCGCCCTCCTATAAACTGTATTCACACTATGCGCATAAATATGTAGAAGTAGATCACGCAATATCTGACGGAGCTTTTCTGAAAATACGAAACTCTACAAGCGGTGACGGCAGAGACGAATTTGTAACAATACCATGGAGCTGGTCAAACAGACCTGATTCTTATCTTATATTGGGAGTACGAAGTAGCGGATTTTATAATTCTCTTACTGTAGATTCCTCTAATAGAGTAATTATGCATAAAAGGGAGGCATTATCTCATTACGATTGGGACTTAGTTCCAAAGAATTGGTATGGAGACACAAGCAGCCGTACAATTCAGATCGACGGCAACCATACAGTAAGCTATAGGATAGATACAAATATAAATACATCTACTCATGTTACTCCCGCTATGGTACGGCGTGCTGCTGATTACTGGAATCAATGTGCTGAGGCAAACCTTGACGATATCTCAATGATTTATGATTTTACTCTTGAACAAAACAGCAGCGCTTATGACTTTACCGTAAAGTATGTAAATCAATCACAGGTGCCGGTAGAATTAAGAAATGCATACGCATATTTTGATGCTGAGAATTCAGATGGAGAATCCATCTTGGGTCCAGAAGGATATTATGTATATTTTGAAAACTGGGATAATGTTGAACTGTGTATTATAAGAGAAAATGTAGAAGACCTTACATCTGATGAGATAGTAAAAACAATAGTTCATGAATTTGGTCATTGTCTAAAAATGCCCCATACTGCTGTAAATAACAATATAGAATCTGTGCTCAATACAGGCAATTTCTATATGTTCCCTGATTTTGACTATTCAAATACAACAGGGAATTCTTTGGCGGATTATGATCGCTATAGACTTGCTACAAAACGATTTTAAAAGGAGGGAGAATAAAATGAAAAGAATTACGGCAATAATAATATTAACAGTAATGGTAATAACACTCAGCGCATGCAAAAGAAAGCCGGAGTCTATGGACCCGGGAGGGGCACAGACAGATGCAAGCGTATCAGAACAGGCTGAAAAAGAAAACAGCCGGGAAAACACGGCAGATGATCAGGTATCGGAAACTACAGTATCGTCCGAAGAAAACATAAATGCTCAGGATAAGGCGGAGAGCCCAACAGACGATTCATCAGATACGGAGCAGTCTGATACTCAGCAGGAAACACAGCAGCCTGAGGAGTCTGAACAGCCTGAGGAGTCTGAACAGCCTGAGGAGTCTGAACAGCCTGAGGAGTCTGAAGAGCCTGCAGAGCCACAAGAGGAGGAGTATATACCTTATCTGCCGGTTGACCTTGGATATGTAGAGATAGTAGAAAAAGACGGCAAAAAACAGTATGTTGCAAAGCAGGATAAGTTTACTGTTGAGCTCCCTATAACAGAAGAAATAAGAAATAAAGCATGGGAATATTCAAACAGTGAACGCATGACTACAAATTTTCTTTGCAATTCCTATATGAAATACGGAATTAGACAGAATCTACAAGAGTTAGAAGCAGCTATGGAACAGGGTGGCTATATAATAATAAAAGGAGTATTTTTACCTGAACATGGTACATCTGTTATAGAGTATGAAAAAAAAGAAATGAATGAAAATGTAAATAGAGATTATTTCTATTATATCCCTCATACGAGATATAAATTCCAGGTAGAAAAAATATATACACCTTATGAAGGGATAGATGAGGGAGATATAATACCGGTTGTATTGTCAGGCGGAATAGAGCAGTTGCCTGACGGTAATTATCTGGCAAATGAAGCATATGCAACTAACAAATACAGAGATTTTACAAAAAGGACGCTCGAGGAACGCACTTTTATATTGGCAATATTTGATTACAATTATGACAGATTCGGAGGATATGAAAACGCTCATATATTCCTAAACGCATATGAGCAGATAGAGAACGGGACAGGAGACAAGGATAAACAAATATCGTATGACATCCTTCAGAAGTACAACTAAATCAACACCACCATTGAACCGGTGGCTTGCTCCACCCCTATAAAAAGTGATTACCGGCTTAATCACTAAAAGGCTTGCTGAAGCATTGTGATCTCAGGCAGCCGCCTGTACTTTAGTGCAAATACTAAAAATACTGACACCTATATTTGCCGTGAGCCAAACTTTTTATCTCATTATTTTCTTTTATTAAAAAACCTCCAATATTTTAGTAGTGCGGTTATCAAATCACTGCTATTATACTGGAGGTTATTCTTTTTACATTTTTTGGCTGACATAAAGCTGCCATTTTTTGCAGCTTTGCTCTTTTTCCCCCGGTAAAACAGGGGGGTATTTTTACGTCTAAAGGCACCAAAACAAAACTGACTCCCCTTGAACAGAGAAGTCAGTAATTGCTTAAAATTTAATATTGACTATCATAAAAGCCTTTATTGTACTGTTTGCACAAATCGGGACAGTCAAATATAAACAGGCCGTTACCTATTTTGATTATTTCATAGCCTCTTCCACAGCAACAGCACACGCAACCGAAGCGCCTACCATCGGGTTATTGCCCATGCCGATAAGTCCCATCATCTCGACATGAGCAGGAACTGATGACGAACCGGCAAACTGTGCATCGCCGTGCATACGTCCCATAGAGTCTGTAAGACCGTAGGAAGCAGGACCTGCAGCCATATTGTCGGGATGCAGAGTACGGCCGGTACCGCCGCCTGAGGCAACGGAGAAGTAGTTCTTACCGTTCTCGATAGCCCATTTTTTATAAGTTCCTGCGACAAGATGCTGGAAACGTGTCGGGTTGGTAGAGTTACCGGTTATCGAAACATCGACACTCTCATGCTTCATTATAGCGACGCCCTCAAGCACGTCATTTGCGCCGTAGCAGCGTACCTTTGCCTTATCGCCGTCCGAATACGCATGCTCACCGACGACTTTGAGCTCACTTGTATAGAAATCATAATCTGTCTGAACGTATGTAAAGCCGTTTATTCTTGAAATGATGAACGCGGCGTCCTTGCCCAGACCGTTAAGAATTACCTGAAGCGGAGTTTTTCTCACCTTATTGGCTGTTCTGGCGATACCGATAGCGCCTTCAGCAGCCGCAAAAGACTCATGTCCTGCAAGAAAGCAAAAGCATTTTGTCTCTTCTTTCAGAAGCATAGACGCAAGATTTCCGTGACCGAGACCCACCTGTCTTGTATAAGCAACAGAACCGGGGATACAGAATGCCTGAAGTCCCTCACCGATCGCTGCAGCCGCATCTGCCGCTTTTCTGCAGCCTTTCTTGATCGCAATAGCCGCACCTACAGTGTAAGCCCAGCATGCATTTTCAAAGCAGATCGGCTGGATTCC
>CALXGU010000027.1 GCA_944387905.1 uncultured Clostridia bacterium | reverse complement strand
ACCCGGATGGGGCTCGAACCCACGACCTCTAGCGTGACAGGCTAGCGTTCTAACCAACTGAACTACCGGGCCATTATATTGGCAACGTGTTTAGTTTACTATAAATACATTTTAAAGTCAATATTCTTTTTAAATTCTATTTATTTATTTTCATTACAAAGCATATTCTTTCCGTCGTATCCGTGATCGATCTCTCTGTATAATTATCGTTGATTTTTAGTATATCAAAAGAATATTTTGACGCTAAACTGCGGATAAACTCAATACTGTAATATCTTTGCTCCTGAAAGCAATTACTTTTTATATAATAGCCATCCGGATGTTTCTCAAAATAAGTCAGATCATGCAGGCATAAATCGGTCTTTTGATTATAGCTGCATTGCCAAATACATGACACATCATCTGTCTGGTACGCATAGCAGTAGTTATGCAGTACGCTTTTAAATTTATATTCGGAATTGATATCAAATATAAAAAGTCCGTCATAATTCAAATAGTTTTTTACAAGCGCAAATAACTTATCAACATCTGATTTGCGCTGCAGGTAATTTATGCTGTCCAGAGTGGAATATATGACATCTACTGTTCCGTAAAGCTCAAATTCGGTAATATCCTGATTCAAGAGCAAAATATCGTGTATATTTGATTCTTCTGCTTTTTGCTGTGCGTTGACAAGCATATCGGCATCAGAATCTATGCCGATCATATCATAGCCCATTTGTGCCAGTCTGACAGTTACATTTGCGGTTCCGCATCCCAAATCACACACCAGTTCAGAGTCAGGCTTATGATCATGGATCTGCTTATGAATATATTTTGAAATACTGTTATAATCCGCGCCGACAAATAGATCGTAATACTTAGAAAAACTGTTCATTTAGACCTCGATACGTTTAATCAATAGTTGAGTAACAGCGCCTGTGAGCAAACCCGTAAAAACTGAAATTAAAAGCAACACGGGAAGATAACTGAATATATAAATGCTGTTAAGCATAAAACAGGCTGCTGCTATTTGACCAAAACCGTGCAGAGCCGCTCCCGCGACCGATACGCCGCAAATTGAAAATATTTTTTTAAATCTTAGTAAAACGAACATTCCCAATATTGCAAAAAAACCTCCGGAAAGAGAAAAAACCATTGATACAGGACCGGAAAATAAAATCCCGACAATTACACATTTTGCAATCATTACAGGCGCAGCATAAGTCAAGCCAAATTTAATCAAAATGAATAAAATCACACAGTTTGCCAGTCCGAGCTTTATGCCAGGCAAAGGAATCACTGCCTGTAAAGGTATAAGCCTTTCCAGTGCTGAAACTATTATGGCAAGAGCTGTAAGTATACCGCATTTTGCAGTTTTGGCAATCATCCGGAAATCACATCCGTTTCTGTTTTAGAGCTGATGATCCTGACTATGACCTTATTCGGAAGACAGCAAATAGATTGGCCGGCTTTTGATATTTTACCGCTGTAAACACATACTTTATCGGGACAATCAGCATCATTTATGGATACAGCTCCGTCTTTTACAATTATCACATTAGTATAGTCGCCTTTGAAAACAAATTCTGTGTTTATGGAAAGATCAAAAGTTTTTACCTGCTGACCGTCACAGTGCAATACGGCTATATCTCCTGTATTTTTTACAGGAAGCAGCATAATAACCGCACATATAATTACGACAGATATTATAATATAATCTCCGATTTTCAGTTTCATTATTTCATAAAATCAAATTCAAAATCGTATATACTGACTGTATCGCCTTCTTTAATTCCCATTTGCTCCAGTCTGTCAATAATGCCGCTGTTTCTTAAAACGCGCTGAAAATAATTCATGGATTCATAGTCATTATAATTAATTCCTGACATTATTTTTGGCAGCCATTCGGCTTCTACATAGTATATTCCGTCATGCACATTTACGCTGAAATCCCGGGAATCCTTTTTTGCCGGTTGTTCGTTTATTGACATTTCCGGTTCATAGACCAGCGTTTCAGGCAATTCATCCAGCATTTTAACTGTTTTTGCTATAACTTCCTTGATTCCTTCTTGTGACGCGGCAGATATGAGAAAGAACGGATAACCCAGAGCTGTTACATAAGCCTTGAATTTTTCTATCATATCGGTATCGTATGCTATATCAGCCTTATTTCCAACAACTATTTGCGGCAGAGACGCCAGTCTTTGAGAGTGTTTCTTTAATTCGCTATTAATAGATTCAAAATCAGAAATAGGATCTCTCCCCTCACTTGCAGAAATGTCAACAACATGAATTATAAGTCTGCAGCGGTCAACATGGCGCAAAAATGATGTTCCCAATCCCACACCTTCCGATGCGCCCTCAATAAGGCCCGGTATATCTGCAAGAACAAAGTCTTTATCTTCATAGGCATGGACTACGCCCAGGTTCGGAACAAGCGTTGTAAAGTGATAATTCGCTATTTTGGGTTTTGCCGAGGAAACTACCGACAAGAATGTGGATTTACCAACATTGGGGAATCCGACAAGACCTACATCGGCAATAAGCTTGAGCTCAAGCCGGACTGTTCTTTCCTCTCCGGGCTCACCGGGCTTCGCAAAGCGCGGAATCTGACGTGTCGGTGTAGCAAAGTGCTGATTGCCCCAGCCGCCTCTGCCGCCTTTTGCAGCAATAAAGTCTTGACCGTCAGACATATCCTTTATTATAAGTCCGCTGTTTGCGTCTTTAATTAGCGTACCAAGCGGCACTTTTATTGTAAGATCTTTGGCATTAGCACCGGAGCATTTATTTTTACCGCCGTTTTCTCCGTTTTCTGCGACATATTTCCGCTTGTATCGAAAATCCATAAGTGTGTTCGTATTGTTATCTGCAATAAACACAATATTTCCGCCTCTGCCGCCGTCTCCTCCGTCAGGCCCGCCTGCCGCAACATACTTTTCACGGTGAAAAGCTACTGCTCCGTCTCCGCCGTCCCCGGCCTTTATATAAATTTTTGCAACATCTATAAACAATTTCTGTCTCCTATAAAAAAGCCCCGGATATTTCCGGGGCTGATTGATTTACTGCTCTACTGAATATACTGATACTTTTTTTCTGTCCTTACCCATGCGCTCAAATTTGACTTTACCGTCAATAAGAGCAAAAAGCGAATCATTTGAGCCTCTGCCCACATTAGTGCCGGGATGTATTTTTGTACCCCTTTGCGTAACAAGTATGTTACCCGCGAGAACAAACTGTCCGTCTGCCCTTTTCACACCAAGGCGTTTGGATTCGGAATCTCTGCCGTTTTTGGTAGATCCCATTCCTTTTTTATGTGCAAAAAATTGAATGTTGAATTTAACCATTTTATTTACACCTCCGTAAAATCGATTTTAAAATAATCTGGATACTGATCTGAAACACTATCAGAAAATCGTTCAAGTGTTTCAAGCTGTCTGTCAGCTTCAGAGAACGCGGTATTACAAACAAGAGAAATCACTGCATTATCCTCATCTGCCGAAAATCTGACTTTATCGCTGAAATAACAAGTAAGATAATCAGCTGTCATTTGGACAGCGGCTGATACCGCAGCGCACACAATATCGCTGCCTGATTCGGCGTATCCTGTATGACCGCTGCAGCGAAAGCCTAGATAATGCATGCCGCGTTTCAAAAAAACCAAGTGTGTCATTATGCCTTTATAGCAGTTATCTGAACTTTAGTATAAGGCTGTCTGTGACCTTGTTTTCTTCTATAGTTCTTTTTAGGTTTCATTTTGTAAACAATAATTTTTTTAGCCTTTCCGGTTTTGACAACATTAGCCTCAACCGTTGCACCGTCTACATACGGAGCACCGACTTTGATTCCGTCGTCTGTGCTGACTGCAACAACTTTGTCAAACACATACTGAGAATCATTATCAGCATTGATTTTTTCAATAAAAATGACGTCACCGTCCTGGACCTTGTACTGTTTACCGCCTGTTTCAATAATTGCGTACACTACAAAGCACCTCACTTTCTTTAAGAAAACTCGCTACGGCGGGCAACACAGAGGTTTTAAAACCCGACATAAGCGGCCAAGTATAATTATAGCACACAGAAAACATATAAGTCAATATTTTTATTATTATTTTATTATTCTGCACCGGTTATAAGTTCATCCGCTGATTTTAGCATCTGTTCGGTTATATTTACGCCACCCATTATTCTTGCTATTTCTTCGCGTCTTTGGCTTTGATCCAATTCATAAACAATTGAGCGGGTCATTGAGTTTTCTGTTATTTTTTCAACTTTATAATGATGATCGGCCAGCGCTGCTATCTGCGCAAGATGAGTGATACAGAAAACCTGTCTGTTTTCTGCAAAACTTTTGAGTTTTTTACCTATTTTACTTGCGGTACTGCCGGAGACACCGGTGTCTATTTCATCATATATCATAGCTGAGCTGTATGATTTTTCGTCGTTTAGCGTGCTTTTTATGCACAGCATTATTCTGGACAGCTCACCACCTGATGCGATTTTATATAACGGTCTTAACTGCATCCCTTCATTGGCAGACAGCAAAAATTCAATGCTGTCATATCCGTTGGCAGTATATTTATTCCCGCCTCTTTCATTTACGTTGCGCTTTATGGAAACTTTAAATTTGACCTGTGGCATGTCAAGCTCTTTGAGTTGGCGGCAAATTGTATCGGATAATTTTTCAGCCGCTTTTATACGGTGCTGTGAAAGTTCGTGCGCCAATGTCTCCAAAACAGTTAAACATGATAAATATTGCTGCTGAGTTTTCTCTGTTTCAGCATCG
This sequence comes from uncultured Clostridia bacterium, assembly GCA_944387905.1. GTDB lineage: Bacteria > Bacillota > Clostridia > Oscillospirales > QAKW01 > RGIG9041. The sequence continues at coordinate 7,611 of CALXGU010000027.1, read as the reverse complement.
TTATTTTCCAATTGAGACAACTCGGCTTTGAGCTGGTCCAATGATTGAGCGGCATTTTCCTCGCTTCCGTATCTGGCAATTATACGTTCAAGCGTATACATTCTGTCCTCTATGTATTCCGGTGTATATCCGAAATCCTGATGCTCAGACAACAGACTTTCGATTTCTGCAGATATTTCATCGAGCTCGGCTTTTATCGTTTCAGCCTTATCCAATGTGTCGGTAACTTTATCGTAAAATTCTTTTACGCTTGCAAGCTGACCAATAACCTCAGACATACTGTCCAAGATACATGAATCATCAGAATTCAGCAGCTGATCACAATCGTAAAGACATTTAGAAATAGCGGCGCTGTTTAATGCGGTATTTCTCGCGTTTTTTAATTCAGCATATTCTCCCGGTTTTATATCTGCTTTTTCAAGTTCGTCGATTTTAAACTTCAATGCGGCTTCAAGATCTACTTTTTTGTTTTTAATTTCAAATAGTTTATCTAATTTCTTTCTTATTTCCTTAACAGTCTCGTATTCTTTGCGATATTTTTCAAGTAAAAAAGAGCTGTCTGCAAATTCGTCCAGATATTCTATGTGAGATGACGGATCCAGTATTTTTGAGCCGTCATGCTGACCGTGGATATTTACAAGCATTCGTGAAATGCTTTTTAAAGTTGATGATGGCACGTTAACACCGTTGATTTTTGCAATTCCTCTGCCATCGGTCGTAATTTTACGGGTAATAACAATATTATTATCATCGTCCGGAAATACTCCGCATTCAGAAAAACTATCCAGCTGCTGTTTGGTAAAATGTGAAAAGACCGCGCTTACCAAAGCCGTGTTTCCGAATGGACCTATGAGGTCTTTTGAACTTTTGATCCGGTAAGCAGACTTATAGAATCGATTATTATACTTTTACCGGCACCGGTTTGCCCTGTAAGCACATTAAATCCGCCGGAAAATTCAATATCGATTTTCTCGATTATTGCAATATTTTCAATATGCAAATTTAACAGCATTTTTATGCCCTACCCAATTCTGTCAACAATATTTTCTCTTATCTGTTCCGCAGATATACTGTCGGAAGCCGCAATGAATATAGTATCGTCTCCCGCAAGCGTTCCCACAAGCCCGTGCAGATCGAGAGCGTCAATATAGACGCAGACAGCGTTTGCCATTCCGGCTTTACATTTTATTATTACAAGATTCTGTGCAGACTTAACAGTAAGGATTGTATTTTTCAGGATCAGACTGTGGTCGCTTGTATCAGAGTGTTTTTTAAGAACATATTTATTTACTCCGCCCTCAAAAGACTTGACAAGACCTAATTTTTTTATATCTCTTGAAACGGTTGCCTGTGTTACGTTATAACCGTCTTTGTTAAGTATTTCTACAAGCTTGTCCTGAGTTGTTATATCGTATTCCAAAACAAGTTCTTTTATGCGTGCAAGCCTTTCCTTTTTCATCTGCGTTTACCTCTGGAACTGAATTTGTTTTTAAGTACAGTGTAAAAGTCGCAATCTGATAACTGAACAAGTCTCAGGTATTTCTCGTTTTTACGTATTATTATTCTGTCATCATTCTGTATGTAAAAAACATGGCGTCCGTCAACACTGATAAGTGAATTGATGTTTTTTGATGAATTTGCCCTGCACTCCAATTTTTTGTCCGCATTGAAGACAAGGGAATGGGACGAAAGAGTATGCGGAGAAATAGCGGAGACAAGTATAGCTTCCATGGTGGGGTCCATAATCGGTCCGCCCACGCTCAAAGAATATGCAGAAGATCCGGTCGGCGTGGAAAAAATCAGTCCGTCACAAAAATAATCTGCAATTATACCGCTTTCACCATATAAATCAATGCTTATAGGCTTGAGTACAGCGCTTCTTGTAACTACGACATCATTGAGTGCACTGTATTCATATATTTTTCTGTTTCCGCGAAAAACGGTGGCGCTCAGCATCATTCTGTTCTGAAAAGATAATTGGCCTGATAGTATATCAGGGATTCTGTCTATTTCAGTCTTATCTATTTGTGCAAGGTACCCAAGTGTTCCTAAATTTATCCCGAGCAACGCCACATCGTATCTTACAGCAAGATCCGCAACATTCAAAAAAGTACCGTCACCGCCCAGCGTTATTACCATTGAGCAAGTCTTGAACATTTCCTCTACAGTCGTAAATACGTAATTGCTGTCTTTGAAAATATTAGAATATTCTTTAGTAAGGACAGGACAAAATCCGCTGTTGTATACTATTTCGGAAACACGCTTGAAATATTTAAATTTATAATCTTTTTTATTATTTACAATTATACCTATATTTTTCATTTTGCATCAGCCACTCTGCTTTCGATAATTTTATGGGACAATGCCGCTTGCGGTTTTGATTTTATCATGTATAACAAAAACTCTTTGTTCCCGTTTTCTCCTGCAAGCTGTGAATAGCAGGCATCTCTGACATCAAAGCCCAAGTCATATGCCAAATCTGATATATTACATACCGCCTGCACATGCATGCGTGTATCTTTGACTACTCCGTTTTTTCCGACATTTAAAGGGCCGACTTCAAACTGAGGCTTAACAAGGCAAATAAATTCACCCATGGGCTTCAGTGTTCTGTAAACAGCAGGCAGAATGTGAGTCAGAGAAATAAATGACAGGTCACATGTTATAATATCAATCTGATCGTCAAACATATCAGCATTAATTGTTCTCGCATCAGTCTTTTCCAAATCAATGATCTTTGTATCGCTTTTAATGATTACATCAAGCTGATTTGTCCCTATATCAACAGCATATATCTTTTTTGCGCCGTTTTCAAGCATTATCTGACAAAAACCGCCTGTTGACGCTCCTAGATCAACAGCAGTTTTGTTTTTAAAGTCCAGATCGAAGCGCTCTATCGCTGTAATTAATTTTTTTGCGGATCTGGCAACATATTGCTTATAATTTTGCTCAATTTCTATTAAGTCATTTGGTTTTACAACATAAGACGATTTATAATTAACTTTATTGTTGACTCTGACTTTTCCTAGAGCAATCATTTGCGCCGCTTTATTTCTGCTGACACAATATTTGTTTTCAACTAAATATATATCAAGTCTCATATATTTGACCGAGTATTTGTCTGATACGTTTTTCAAGAGTTTGACCGTCAAGACAAAGCTGCTTGCGCATAACTCCGGCAGGAGCATGTTTAACGAAATCATTTTCTACGGCAAAGATATAATAATCACCCTTAAATCCGGCGTCATACAATAAGCTTTTCAAAAACATACCGATGCCGCCTATCTTGTAGCATTCTTCTACAAAAATGATATTTTTATAACCTGACAAATCAGAAATGATTTTACTATCAAAGCAGTTAAGGACGTTTAGCTTAACAATGTCAGCCGGGATATTTTTGACAGCGTGAAGTACCTCGATTATCTCGTGACCGTAAGAAATAACCGCAAAATCCGAATTATTTTTTATTATTTCATAGTCACTGTCTGGATTTTTAAAAGGATAATCCGTATATTCAATACAATTCCCCTTAGGATACCTTACAGCACATGATTTATTTTCGGTATAAACTGCGCGTTCGAACATAGCGGCAAGCTCAGTTCCTGTTGAAGGCGCAAGTATAACAAGATTAGGTATCGGAAGAAGCATAGGCAGATCGAACAACCCCTGATGCGTCTCTCCGTCTTCACCTACTATTCCGGCTCTATCTATCGCAAAAATAACTTTTAAATTCTGCAGTGATACGTCGTGTATTATTTGGTCATAAGATCTCTGTAAAAATGTTGAATATACTGCAAAAACCGGAATATATCCGTTTTTTGCCAAGCCGGCCGCAAAGGTAACTGCATGTTCTTCAGCAATTCCGACATCAAAATATCGCTTCGGGAAAGCTGATTTAAACGCGGACAGACCACATCCTGAACCCATTGCAGCTGTTATTGCGCAAATCTTATCATTTTTATCTGCCAGCTTTACTATTGTTTTTGAAAACACATCTGTAAATGTAAGCTGTCCGCTTTGATTCGCATTTCCTGTGCCTATATCGAATTCACCAATACCGTGAAACTCGCGAGGCTTGCTTTCGGCAAAGGGATAGCCCTTCCCTTTCTTTGTATTCACATGTACCAATACGGGACGTTTAAGTGATTTTGCTCTTGTCAGAACACGTATAAGCATTTCAAGATTATGTCCGTCAATAGGTCCTATATATTTAAATCCCATGCTCTCAAATATATTTGAAGAGTAAAAATAGGATTTCACAGCTGATTTAAGTCTGTTCAAACGTCTGTAAAGGGGTTTGCCTATACACGGAATCTTGATAAGAAAGCTGCCAAAGGAGTCTTTAAACTTAAAATAACCGCTTTTGCTTCTGAGCCTTGTAAGCGTTTTTGATATTGCGCCTACATTTTTAGAAATGCTCATTTTATTATCATTTAAGATAACAACAAGATTTTGACCGGAATTGCCGGCATTATTTAAGCCTTCATACGCAAGACCGCCGGTCATAGATCCGTCACCGATAACTGCGACAACCGATGAGTCGCTGTCGCCGGATAGGCTTTTAGCGTATGCAAGACCCAGTGCCGAAGAAATTGAAGTCGAACTGTGTCCGGTCTTAAAAATGTCATGTTCACTTTCCTGCGGATTGGGAAAACCCGATAGACCGCCCGCCTGACGCAGTGTGAAAAACTTGTCATATCTGCCTGTAAGCATTTTATGAACATAACACTGATGTCCAACATCAAAGACTATTTGATCCTTCGGTGAGGAAAATACACGATGTATTGCTATCGTAAGCTCCACAACACCCAGATTACTTGCAAGATGACCGCCTGTATTCGAAACGTTTAATATTAAAGCCTGACGCAATTCATCTGAAAGAATCTTCAGCTTGTCAACAGACATGGATTTTAGTTCAGACGGTGAAGTTAAATTTTCAAGAATATGAAAGTCCATGTTTATTTTTTCCTATTAATGAAATAGTCGGCCAAATCGTTATAAAAAGGAATTTGCTGAAATATAGGCAACTTTTTGGCTTGCAGAACAAGGGAGTCAATAAGTGAATATGATTTTTCAAGGCCCAACAGACTTACAAAAGTCGACTTTTGACTTTTAAAGTCGCTCATAACAGGTTTTCCAAGGCTTTCTGTGTCTGATGTCACATCAAGTATGTCGTCCTTTATTTGAAATACAAGACCCAACAAATTCATGCCCTCTGTCAGTTGTCTGCATATATCATCGCTTATGTCGCCAATCACACATCCCATTTTTACCGCAGCGCAAAACATATCGGTTGTCTTTCTGTTGTGCAATTCGGTTAATGATTGTAAATCGGCGTTCTTATTTTCGCAAAGCTTGTCCAGTGTCTGGCCCGCCAGCATCCCGTGCTCGCCGCATGCCTGGCTGAGTATGCGTATACAATCCAGTTTATGCTTGCAGTCGAAATGCGTGTCATTTGAAATCAAATTGAAAGCTTTAGTCAGCAATGCATCACCTGCAAGCAAAGCTATTGCAGTGCCGAATTTTTTATGACATGTCGGCAAACCCCTGCGAAGATCATCATTATCCATTTCCGGCAAATCGTCATGAATGAGCGAATAAGTATGCACCAATTCAACTGCACATGCATAATCAGCTACAGAAGATGATGCTGCTCCTCCTATTTTTGCGGTTTCCAAAAGAATAAGACCACGCAGATGTTTACCGCCTGCTGTAACAGAATACTTCTCCGCTTTAAGCAAAGTATCATATGCACACTTCTCATAATCTGTTATCTCATCCAGCCGCTCAGATATTAATTTTACAGAATCAGTATATTTATTCATTAGCTTTGAACTCTTTTGTCTCTGGTTGATCTGCGCCGTTGTCAATAAGTATTTCTACTTTTTGTTGAGCTTGTTTCAGATAATCAGAACATAGAGCAGAGAGCCTTATGCCTTTTTCAAACAGCTTTACTGAATCATCAAGAGTTGCATCAGAACTTTCAAGCTGTTTTACTATTTTTTCAAGCTGTGCAAGAGCTTCTTCAAAAGTTATATTTTTATCCATCGTTTTCTTCCTCAAAAACAGAATTTACGGTACAGTCTATACTACCGTCACATAATCTTAAATTTATGCAGTCGCCTGATGAAACAGACGATGTGCTTTTAATTATATTGCCTGAAGCATCTTGTCCTATCAAATAACCTCGGCTCATTATTTTCAACGGGCTGAGAGCATCAAGCTTGACAGCTGCGGCCTTGAATTCAGAACAGCATTTATCCAATTTTATCTCAGTTGTTGAAATAAGTTTTTCAGTAATATGATCGAGTAATAATTGATATCGTTCTGTAAAAAACTGTTTGTCTATAAATATTCTGGAGCCTTTTAAAGACAAATATTTTTGTTTTAAAAAATCTATTTTTCTTTGCAAAACCAAATGCATTTTTTTGTTTACATTTTCAAACTTTGACAGCAGTTCACTGGTATCCGGAACAGCCATTTCAGCCGCTGCCGATGGTGTAGGAGCTCTGAGGTCGGCAACAAAATCGCAAATTGTAAAATCTATTTCATGTCCGACAGCTGAAATTATAGGTATTGTCATATTGTAAATAGTCCTGGCCAGACTTTCATCGTTAAATGCCCATAAATCTTCAATAGAACCTCCGCCGCGTCCTATAATAACAACGTCTGCACAGCGTGAGTTTTCAAAATATTCGAGTGCTTTTATCATTTGAGGGGCTGCATCTTCACCCTGTACAAGCGACGGATATATAACAACCTTTGAAAACGGAAACCGCCTGCCCAAAACATTTATTATATCGCGAACTGCCGCACCGGTAGGAGAAGTTATTACACCTATTACAGACGGTATTTTCGGTATCGGCAGCTTATGCGATGCATCAAACAAGCCTTCTTTTTGAAGCTTTGTTTTAAGCATTTCATATGCGACATATAGATCCCCTATTCCGTCCACAGACATTGATGACACAATTATCTGATATCTTCCTGAAGGTTCAAAAACAGATATTTTCCCGGTAGCTATTATTTTCATTCCGTTTTGGGGCTTAAATGCGAGAGCAGATGCTGCTCCTTTGAACATCACCGCATTCAAAACAGCAAATTCGTCTTTAATCGCAAAATACAAATGACCGGTTCGGTGAATAGTCAAATTAGAAATTTCGCCCATTACAGAAACGTTTTGCAGATGGATATCACTTTCCAGTTTGCTTTTTATATATTTTGTCAAACCGCTTACAGTTATGGCGTTATTTTCCGGCACTAAACTCACCTCTTTCGGCAGCGCTAAGCCATGCAGTACCCATTGCATTGTCAGATGAATAATGTGGATCGGCAAAATATATGTCAGTGCATGCATCGGTCAGTTGTTTTCTAAGCAAGCCATTTGACATTACACCGCCGGACATCAAAACGGGTAAATCGCCGTAAACTTTTCTGATTTTTGATACAGATATCAATACAAATGAAAAAACAACGTCCAAAACAAAATCGCAGATTTGACTGGTTTCATGATTTTCTTTAAACATTTTTTCAGCTATATTTTGGAATCCGGAAAAATTGTACAGACCGTTATGCTCTGAAATTTTTATTTTTCCGTTAATATGTCCGTCT
>CALXGU010000026.1 GCA_944387905.1 uncultured Clostridia bacterium | reverse complement strand
CCAAGTCCTTGTACTTGGCTTTTATCGTTATTAATCACCATGATAGTGAAAAATTATCAATCAATGAGTGGTTGATATGGTATAATATAAAACGTAAAATAAAATCAGAAGTTGCGCACCTTCAATCTTTAATCAAAGAGGTATACGTTATGAAATTATTAATTGGAGAAAACATCAAATCACTTCGCAAATTGAAGGATATAACACAAGAACAGTTAGCTGAAATGTTGAACGTTTCATGTCAATCGGTATCGAGATGGGAACTCAGTGTTTGTTATCCCGATATGGAGCTTTTACCTGTAATGGCACAAATATTTGAAACAACAGTCGATAAATTATTAGGTGTTGACAACATAACTGAAATCAAGAAGGTTGACGAGTATTTGAGCCGTTTTCAGCAGGCTATAAGCAAAGGTAAAATTGATGAATGTATTTCAATAGCCCGTAGCGGTGTGAAAGAATATCCAAACAATTATGCTCTATTAAACAAACTTATGTATGCGCTATTTATATCAGGTGATGAAACGGGCAATATTGATAATTGGAAAGAAAATATGGAAAAGTATGATGCCGAAATCACTTCGTTAGGTGAACGGATAATGAAATATTGTCCGAATCAGAATATTCGGTTAGAGGCAATGGCAAGGCTGGCATTTAACCATTGTGAGCAAGGCAGAAAAGAAAAAGGCAGAGAAATCTACGAAAAATTACCGCCTATGATACTTTGCAGAGAAAATCAGATGTGGGAGGCTTTGAAAGAAGATGAAAAATTGCCGTTTTTGCAAAAACAAATCAAAAAAAGTTACGATATGCTCAGTAATTTCATTTGGCTTTTGGCTACCTGTGAAAAATTAACACCTAAAGAATCAATTTCCGTAATAGAAAAATTAGGCGAATTGGATAATTTGATTACTGACGGAAATTACAACGTTATCAGCACGTATGGGAACTCTCAAATTAATTATGAGAAAGCAAAACTATATGCAAAAATCGGAGATGAAAAATCTGTTTATAAGCATTTAGAATCAGCCGCAAAAAGAGCAATAGATTTTGACGGTCGTCCTGAAATAGATGAGTATAACTCTTTGTTGCTTGGCAACGTCAAAGTAAAGCAAACCGATTTTGAAACTGCCGATACTCGACCGTTAACAGAAATAATGCGCAACAGTTGGCTTTCGGATACCGCCTTTGATTCTATTCGTAATACACCGGAGTTTGAAAAGATAGAATCAATGCTGTAAAAACTATTTTTATATAAAAAGAACGAAGCGCACACTTCGTTCTTTTTTGTTTTGGTTTTTGTGTTTAAGTCATAAATAAAATATGTTTCAAACCGTTAATCTTTATTTTCATCGACATTTACATTGCAATTTTTATATTCACTAATATAAAAATCAAGTAATTGCTTTAAAGTTTGTTCCCGTCTAAAGACAATTTCTTTAATTGCTTGTATTTTTTCAAGCGCAACTTCTGAAGAGTATTCTAACGGTTTTCCATAATGTTCTGAATCCGTATCTTCTATTTCAACATATTGTCCGGATTCTTCGATACATTGTACTTTGAAAAGAATTTTATCAACACTTTCTAATTGATTTTGTGTGGCAACAATACGTTCCCAAATTTCTTTTGGTGTAATAGACATATTTACCTCCATATTTTCCGGAGGACACGCAAGGCAAATTGTATTCTCATTAATGAAGCGTGCCCTGCCGTTTTTTACAAGACCTTTTGCCCTTTTGGGATAGGTCGCTTCATATTCGTTTCCTTGCTCATCTACAACTCTGATGTTTTTTTCGATGGGTGTCATCCCCTTTATAGATGAATTGAAATTTCGTTTTTTGTTATGGGTTTCTTCCCCGATTTCAATACTATTATAACATACCGGTAAATACTATTTCAATAGCAATGTTGTCTGTATTTATCCAAAACCGTTTTATAGTTTGGGTTCATTAATAATTCTGCTCGTCTACCAATCGTAGCATTAGAACATAACTTAAGCTTTCGTTCAAAAATATTTTTGCCGGAGATATGTTCAAGAGCACAATCTAAATATTCGTTTTCTACTCTTAATTCTTCTAATTTTTTCGCGACCCACATATTTTTATCCAAAACCGCAATCACTTGTTCATCTGTGCCACCACGATAACAAAGATCGTTTTCTATTCTTCCAAGTAAAGACCAAGCGAGCATAAGAAAGAATGCTTCGTTAGTTTCTTCGAACACTTGCAGCATTAAATCACCACAACTAATAGCACGTTTGGTCTTATCTTCAATAGAAAGTGAAGGGTTGAAAAATATAGTTCTGCCAAGTTTATCTGCAGCAAAGTTTATAAGCTCGTACATATTTTTTTGCACGTGATAATAATACTCGCTTGTATCTTTGGCAAACAGTTGTTCTATCTTTTGTCCGCTTGTAGAGAACCAATCCGCAAACTTAGTTTGATAGATTTTAAATGCTTCTTCAGTCTTTTTCTCTGCATGAAGTATTTTTGCTCGCATATTCCATGCCCCAAGTCTAAGGCTTTCCTCCGTGCATCCATCCAATATCTTGTTACAAATTTCAAGGAATTCATCCTTATGAGCAATAAGAACCTCAGAATCATTATCTGCCATATCCCCTCCGATGTTCCACATATATCGATACATTATTTCATAATTATTTGGATAATCATGATATGCCTTAACAATGATTTTGCGTCCTTCATCATCGTTCCAATGCTTTTTATAAAGTTCGATTACTTCGTCAATCTCAGTTTGAATTTTTTCTTGGTTGTAGTCCATAAGTTCGTCAAGCGTTACTCCAAAATAATATGCCAATGGTTGCAAAAGTGTAATATCGGGATAGGTTTCGCCTCTTTCCCATTTGCTTACTGCGGCACACGTAACATTCATCGCAACGGCAAGCTGTTCTTGGGTGATATTTTTTGTAGTACGCAAACGCTTAATATTTGAGCCAATATTCATTTTCATAATGAACCTCCATTGAGTAATAGTAAGCTGACGTCTGCTTCTGATTATAGTATATCATTAAAACTTGCAATGTACAGATATCGATAGTAAACCCGTATTTAACTCAAAGTTGAAAAATTATATCAATGATATAAATGAACTATCCCGATGTTTTTGAAAATATTTCTACACAATAAAAGCCAAGTCCGAGGGCTTGGTTTTTATTGTTGTCAATTAGATTGCTTTATTCAAGAATCTCTTTAAGCAAAGATATTTTTTTCTTTACTGTTTCAGTATCGTAAGGCAGTTTTTCTTCCTCTGTGAAAATGTAGGGCCCTTCAAAATATTCTAAACATTCAAGCATAGCTTTTCCAAACAGTTGAATGTTTGATTGTAATTGTTCAGACAGTTTTCTCCCTTCAAAAATATTTCCCCTACCAAGATTATATTCACGACACAAATCAAATGAAGGCAAAATATTTGCATATGACAAAGCTTTATCTAATTCACCCTTGGTAGAATAACGATAAACCAGATCTCTGGACACCTTGTTTCTCATTTCAGTATCAGTGCTGATTTCAAGAATCTTATGATATAAAATAATTGCTTCTTCGTAGTTTTCTTTAGACTCATTTAATGTTCCGGATAAAGCCCATGCAAGATAGTACATAAGTTTTTCATTGCCGGGATGTTTAATTAGCATTTCACGAAGAATAGGAATTGATTCCATATAACGATTTTCCGTGAATAGATTATCAGCAAACAAACAAACTCTATCAATTTCCTCAAATCGTCTACTCGTATCATGTCCGATAAGATAATCTACAGACACTCCGAAATAATCTGCAATAATTGGGAGAAGCGATATATCAGGATAAGAAGAATTAGTTTCCCATTTGCTTACCGCCTGACAGGAAACGCCTAAAGTTTCAGCAATTTGTTCTTGCGTTAAAGAACGCTTTTTTCTAAGTGATTTAAAGTTGTTTGAAAAGTTACTACTCATAGTATTTATCTCCATTATTTTTATTGAACCGGTTCTGATTATATTATATCAAATAACATAATAACGTCCATATACAACCATTTTAATATTTTTAAACTGCAAGTTGATTTTGACAGTCTTTCCAAAATGCGCGACGTAATCATCACTTGCATATTTTTTTGCAAACTGTATCACAGTCCGTTTTATGGGACACATAGTTTGTTAGAATTATTATATCAAAGATAGAAAGAGGTTTAAAAATGAATAACTTTTTTAGAATTGCTTTAACAGGAAAAGACAAGGATTGGTGGATTGAAACTTTAGACATTATTACGAATGAAGAAAAATTTATTTATTTTTCAACGGAAACAAAAAAGAAACTAACAAGGCAAATTAACAAAGAGCTTAAAAACCTTATTCATGTTTATACACTGAAAGATGGAGTACCAGAATTCACCGCTAAAGAGCATATTTGTTTCATCAATTCAGGAGCAGAATCTCTATTTAAACACCTTAGAAATTCAATTGCGCATAATCATGTTATTATTACTCCCGGAAAGATTGTCAAATACCATTTCATTGATAAGAATAACTCAGGCAAAATCACGGCAGATATTTTCATTTCCTCTGAAACACTAAAAAGAATTTATCAATTATATAACATTCTTAATCAAAATAACCTTCGCGAAAAGATTAAGAACTGTGCAAAATTTGCTGCGTAAATCTATACCACACATATTTTTCTCTTTTTCGACAGATGTGCTATGGTAAAATTTGTAGAGAAAAGATATTTTCGTTAGAAAGGTGATGAAAAATGAAGCGATCGGATTATAAAAGTTTCGACGACCTGCCGCTGATGTTATCGGTGCAGGAACTAAGTGCGGTGCTTGGCGTGAGTCGGACAAGCGCCTATGAGCTGACAAAAGAAAAAGGCTTTCCCAGTGTAAAAGTACGAGGGAGAATCGTGATCCCGAAGGAGCAGTTTATAAAATGGATCGCGACACAGGCAGAGAAAGGAGCAGGGCGATGAAAAAGAAATATGAAAAACAAGACGGCTTCTTTATGCTGCCCAACGATATTTTCAAAATGGACTTGGATCCATACACCTTTATGATCTATGCGTACCTTGTGAGTTGCGCCGGTGCCAAAGGTGAATGCTGGCCAAGCATACCTACCATTGCAAAGACTCTGGATATTTCTCCCACCACCGTACAAAGCCGCATTAAAGTTTTAGAGGAGCGCCGCTATATCAAGAGGCACTATCACGGCGGTGTTACTGAAAGCGGAACACCGCGTACCTTCAATAATCATTACTTCGTGCAAGACTTTGATTCGCCCTGGCGGTTCCATTTCTTTGAACACAAGAAAAAAGAGGATAGACAAAAGCAGGTGGAATACGGAGAATTACCATTCTGATGGCAAAGGGTCTTGCCACGGCGTGAAAAGGTAACAAGTAACTATAATAAAGGAACAATTAAAACCCGTTACCTAAGAGAATGACAGCGATTTTCGGTGTCAAATAAACAGGGCTCCCGACGAAATGCAAATTTCGTTGGGAAAGAGTAATGACACTGAAACGGGCGAATTTTCTGTGCCTTTAGCACGGAAATGAGCAAGTGAAAGTTGTCATTACGACAAGCAGGTTAAAGTGCGGCATCTTACGCACCTATCACAACGGACGGCAGAGCCGACCGTTTGGGACTTTTACGAAAATATCAGGGCTTTATTTATGGGGTCTTGCAGAAAGGAGATGCAAATGGCTGAAAAATACAGGTTTCCGGTGTATATTCCGTCGGAGCAGAACACAGAAATTGATGCGTATGTAAATAACGGGTATGCAAAATCCAAAAATGATTTTATAAATAAGGCGATTGCGTTCTATATCGGCTATCTGCGCAACGAAAAGAATATCGATTATATTGCGCCGATCCTATCATCTATACTGAAAAGTCAGATGACGGATATCGAGCGAAACCTGTCTGAAATTATTTTCAAGTTGGCGGTTGAGGTCGCAAAACAAAATCATTTATTATCCCTCGGTCTCAGAATCGGCGAAGAAGATCTAATCGATCTGAACGATAGATGCTGCCGTGATGTTGCTTCCAACAACGGCAGAGTTCAGTTTGAAAATGCTTATCGTTATCAACACAGCGAGGACGGTGTTGAATGATGGCAAAAATATTTTTCACTTGCAACTATTATAAAAATCCGGCGAGAGCCAACACCGGAAGACTGCTCCGATATATCGGAACTCGCGAGAGTGTTGAAAAATTACCGACAGGCATTGACCACTCGCCGTCAACCGTCCGGCAACAGCGACTCATCACTGATATTGTAAAATCATTTCCGCACAGCCGTGAGTATGTGGAGTACCAAAATTATGAAATCAACTCCACAAAATTCAACGCAATGGAGTTTATAAATGCAGTGATCGAGCGTGACGATGTTCGCCGTCTTGACAAATTGGTTTCGTATATCGCCGAGCGCCCCGGCGTTGAGATAATCGGTACTCACGGTCTGCTTACTCAGACCGATGACAAGATAGACTTGGATGAAGTCGCCGAGGAAGTCAATGCACACAAAGGAATTGTGTTCACACACATCCTTAGTCTGCGGCGAGAGGATGCAGAGCGGCTCGGCTACAACAATGCACGGACATGGAAAGATTTGGTACGGCGAAACGTTGCTGAGATTGCTAAAGCTCACAACATCAGTCTCTCCAACCTCAATTGGTATGCCGGCTTTCACAACAAGGATCACCATCCACATATACACTTGGTGGTGTACTCCAAAGACGGTAAGCAAGGTTGGATCACCAAGAAAACCATTGAGGATATGCGCAGACTGTTCGCTAACGATATTTTTCGTAACGAACAGTATAAGCTGTTCCAAATGGAAACACAGCAACGTGACTTGGTCAAAGAACGAGTCAAGGATCTGTTGGAGGATGCCTTCTCTATGTATCCGGTGAGTTGGGAGATGCAATACTTGTTTGAAACGCTCCAACAGCAGCTCAAAAATTATTCAGGCAAAAAGGTATATGGTTATCTGCCGAAGGAAATCAAGGAAACGGTCAATAAAATCGTTGCCGAGTTTGCTAAAGACGAGGATGTGGCTGAACTCTATGCCGAGTGGAATAAAATCAATCGGGAGAAGCTGTCCCTGTATTACGAAAAGAAAGAGCCGGATATTCCTCTTGAAAATAATAAAGAATTCCGCAGTCTGAAGAACGACATCATCCGTGCGGCGGTGCAGATGGAGAGCTTCCTTGTCAACACCGGCTACTCCACCGAGCAAAAGATTGGGTTCCTGTTCACCAATGTGTTCCGTGCCTTCCTGAAGTTATTCCAAAATAATTATAACCGTCACGCCAACCGACTCGGCAAGCAGATAGACAGAAAACTGATGTCCGCCATTGAAGCGAAGAAGGCGGCACTCGGTATTAAAACTGAAAAAGGTGTAGCTTACGATTATAATGAGCCGACAATGAATCTGTAAAAACGCTGGATATTAAAAACGAGTTGTGGTATTGTGTGTAGCTAACGAAAGGAGTGATATTATGCAGAGAAAACTACTGACCAACGGCAATGCGTTCAAGCGCACCGACGGAAGATGGGGCGGTGTAGTTTGGTATATGGATGAGAGCGGTGAGCGTAAGCGCAAGTCCTTCTCCGGCACAACGAAACAAGAGGTCAATAAAAAGATGACCGAATATATCTTAAGCTTTGAAAAAATGGTTGAAGAATCGGATGAGAGCAAGAAAACTTTATTCGTCAGTATGCAATGCTGGCTTGAGGTGTTTAAGTATCCTTCAGTTGAGCGTACCACATACGACCGTCTTGAATGTACAGCCAAAAATCATATTTACCCCGAACTTGGTGAACGAGTCATATCCACCATCAAATCAGCGGACATAAAAAGGATTCTCAATGACCGTATGGATAAAGGATACGCCTATACTACAGTCAAAAAGATACACAACCTGTTGAATGAATACTTCCGATATCTGACCGAGCAGGAGATCATCCAAAAGAATCCTATGCAGAGTGCGCCAATGATCAAGAAAGCAAACTTCATGGCGGCGCAGGGAAAAGAAAATCTCCCCACGAATGAAACCGTCACGGTATTCACTCCCAAGGAGATTGAGATATTCAAAAAGGAATGTTTTCGATGCCGGAAGACCGGCAAGCGATTGTATCAGCAATCATCAGCATATATTCTGATGCTGAACACCGGACTTCGCACCGGCGAGATACTTGGACTGCTCAACAGCGATATCGATCTTGAAAACCGCGTGATGCATCTGCAGCGCGGTGTCAAAGAGATCGCACGGCGCGACGGTGTCAATGCCGAGTCCGGCAGAGAGGTAGCGGTAGGCAAACTCAAGAGTGTATCCAGTAAGCGCGATGTTCCCCTTAATAACACCGCAATTGAGATGATAAAGGAACTACGCAAAGAGTTTTACTTCGGCGAAAATACGCCCCTTGTATGCGACGAGAAGGGCGGTTACACACGCCCCGTCAACTTCCGCAAACGTTTCTACCGCATCCTCAATGCTGCAAGGATTGAGAAGAAAGGTCTGCACGCTCTTCGACACACCTTCGCCACCAACCTGGTCAACGGCGTGAAGCAAGAGGACGGCACGATCAAAGCACTTTCACCCAAGCAAGTCGCCGACCTCCTCGGACACAGCACATCACAGATTACCGAGATGTATTATGTGAAAAAGGATACGACAAGATTAAATGGGATAACGGATGAGTTTGAAATATAATGTTGAAGAATTAAACCTAAAATGGTATAATTTAACTAATAACTCATCTGTGAGGAGATTATATGAGAGCGGTAAAGCATCCAGGATATTGTAAACTATGCGGACAATTTAAAGAACTAACCTTTGAACATGTGCCTCCCAAAAAAGCTTTTAATTCTTCTGCTGTAAGGGTGTTTCCATTCGACGAAGTAATTAAATTATATACCTGTTCGGACGGAAGGATGCCATGGGATATATCGGGGCTAAAAGGAAAAATACAGCAAAAAGGTGGCGGCAATTATTATCTGTGTCGGGAGTGTAACAACGATACCGGTTCATGGTACATAGAGGAATATACAACGCTTGCGAACACGCTGAATCAGATGATAAGATCAAATTCTTTAATAAAAGGAAACGCATATTCTTTTAAGATCCTACAAATGCATCCGTTGCGTATCTTAAAAGCTGTTATGACAATGTTCTGCGACATTAATCACAATTGCTTTGGTGATGATTCACTTAGGCAGTTTTTGCTTCAAAAAGAAAGTCAAAATTTTGATGCAAACAAGTATTCCGTGTATATGTTTCTTACATCCCCTAATATGTCAAGACTAAACGGAATTATGGCGCAATATAATCTGAAAGATGGAAGTACTGTTTTGGCATCAGAAATTATTGTATATCCAATGGGTTTTGCATTATATATTAATAAACCTGAAAACTTTAAACCTATTGGATTGTGTATAAATGATTTTTGCAAATTTTCTTATAATCATAAGTGCGAGGTTGGATTCACGAATATTCCGTATATTGAAATAAACAGCCAATTCCCGTTAGATTATCGTACAAAAGAGCAAATTCTTTCTGCTATTGAAGATTCTAAAAGCGAAGAAGCTTGATGCTATATTGATGCTGTACAATACGGAATCCTTGGATTTGTTGGCACGAAACAGCAAGATTGATGCTCGTTTCAGAACTTCAAAACAAAGAAACAGACCGTGTAAGATCTGCGGATAAGTATAAGAAAAACGACTTAAACACAGTGTTTAAGCCGTTTTTGCTGTGGCAGGGGCAGAAGGACTTGAACCCTCGGCACGCGGTTTTGGAGACCGCTGCTCTACCAACTGAGCTATACCCCTAAGTTACCTGTATATTATATGTAAAATCCAAACGTTTGTCAATAGCTTTTACTTCTTTTATTATACTTTGGATATTAAAAATGCACAGGTTTTTAACCTGTGCATTTTTATTTATTTTACAAGTGTGATTATCGCCATTTCAGCATTGTCGCCGCGGCGCGGTCCTTTTTTGATTATTCTTGTATAACCGCCGTTACGCTCCGCATATGACGGTCCGATTTCTGTGAAAAGTTTATTAACCACATCTTCTTTTGTTATATATGACAGCGCCTGACGTTTTGAATGCAGCGTGTCATTCTTTCCGAGTGTTATCATTTTCTCGGCTATTCTTCTTACTTCCTTGGCACGCATCAGAGTAGTCTCTATCGAGCCGTTTTCAAGAAGATAAGTTACCATGCCTCTGAGCATTGCACGACGATGGTCTGTCGGTCTGCCCAGTTTTCTGTATCCTGACACCTTTGTTTACCTCCGATTGTTAGAATTAGTCGTCTTCTCTCTTAAGAGACAACTCTAAAGACGCAAGCTTTCCGATTACCTCGTCAAGAGATTTACGGCCGAGATTGCGCACTTTCATCATGTCTTCCTCGCTTCTGTTTGTGAGATCTTCTACAGTATTGATTCCGGCACGTTTCAGGCAGTTGAACGAACGTACTGAAAGGTCGAGTTCCTCTATCGTCATCTCAAGTACCTTTTCCTTACGCGTCTCTTCCTTTTCAACCATGATCGCAGCACTCTGCGCTTTTTCTGACAGATCTATAAACAGCATTAAATGCTCGTTCATTATTCTTGCTGCCATTGATACCGCTTCTGACGCTGTTACAGTCTGATTTGTCCATACGTCAAGCGTCAGCTTGTCAAGGTCTGTTATCTGTCCTACACGTGTGTTTTCTACTGTATAGTTTACCTTTAAAACAGGTGTAAAGTTTGAATCTACTGCCAGCATATTCGGCTGATTCTGTGTGTATTTTTTGTTCTGATCCGATCCGACATAGCCGCGTCCGCGGTCTATTATCATTTCTATATTCAAAACCGCATTTTCTGACAACGTCGCGATCACATGATCAGGATTGAGTATCTCTACTTCACTGTCAAGCTTTATATCACCTGCCGTAACGATACCGGGTCCTCTTGCCTCGATATATACGGTTTTCGGTTCCTCACAATACAGTTTGGG
The DNA here is from genome assembly GCA_944387905.1 of uncultured Clostridia bacterium. Taxonomy (GTDB): domain Bacteria; phylum Bacillota; class Clostridia; order Oscillospirales; family QAKW01; genus RGIG9041. The sequence continues at coordinate 1,547 of CALXGU010000026.1, read as the reverse complement.
GATAATGCCTTTAATATTCAGTATAATCTCGGTTACTTCTTCCTTTACTCCCTCGATCGTCATAAACTCATGCGGGACATCATTTATGCGCGCGCATACGACTGCATATCCCTCAAGCGTTGACAGGAGTATTCTGCGCAGCGCGTTGCCGAGCGTTATACCGTAACCACGTTCCAGAGGCTCCGCAATAAAACGTCCGTATTCGCCGTGCTCTCCCTGGATCTGAGTTTCTATGCGTGGTCTTTCCATCTCGATCATCTAAAAAGCCTCCCTTTATTTTTGTAGTGTTTCTTGAATCGACAACCGTATTACTTGGAATACAACTCGACGATAAGATGCTCTTCGATCGGAAGATCGATATCCTCTTTTTCGCAGACTCCTATCACTTTTCCGCTTGTTCCGTCGCGCTCAAGCCACTTGACTATTGCTCGCTTTTCATTTGCCTCGAGGATGCTCTTGATCTTTTCAGAGCTCATGCTGCCTTCTTTTACAGCTATCACATCACCGACGCTCAAAAGATATGACGGTATGTCAACCTTTTTGCCGTTGACTGTGAAATGACCGTGACGGACAAGCTGTCTCGCCTCCGGTCTAGACATAGCAAAGCCTAATCTATAAACCACATTATCCAGTCTGCTCTCAACAATCGAAAGCAGGTTATCACCCGTAACGCCCTTTTTCTTTTCGGCCATTTCAAAATATTTCGCGAACTGGCTCTCCAGTACGCCGTAATATCTTCTGACCTTCTGTTTTTCTCTGAGCTGCATTCCGTATTCAGAGAACTTCTTTCTGCTCTGTCCGTGCTGACCGGGAGCATAAGCACGACGCTCAATAGCACATTTGCCGCTATAGCAGCGTTCACCCTTCAAAAAGAGCTTCTGACCTTCGCGTCTGCACTGACGGCAGACTGCTTCCGTATATCTTGCCATTTATTTTTCCTCCCTTATACTCTTCTTCTCTTCGGCGGTCTGCAGCCGTTATGCGGAATAGGAGTAACATCCTTTATCATAGAGATTTCAAGACCCGCTGTCTGAAGCGCACGGATCGCCGCCTCTCGTCCGGATCCCGGTCCTTTTACATATACCTCTACTGTTTTCAGTCCGTGTTCCATTGCAAGCTTTGCTGCCTGCTCAGCTGCCATCTGTGCGGCAAACGGCGTGCTTTTTCTTGAGCCTTTAAAGCCCATTTCGCCGGCAGACGCCCATGATATTGCATTTCCGTTAACGTCTGTTATTGTCACCAGCGTGTTATTGAATGATGAGCGAATGTGTGCAGCTCCACGCTCTATATTCTTTTTAACACGGCGTTTTGTTGTGGTCTTTTTTGTTGTTTTTGCAGCCATTTACATTCACTCCTTTACTTCTTCTTATTTGCCATTGTTTTTCTGGGGCCTTTTCTTGTGCGGGCGTTTGTTTTTGATCTCTGACCCCTTACAGGTAAGCCTTTTCTATGTCTAGTTCCTCTGTAGCAGCCGATATCTATAAGACGCTTGATATCTAGGGCTACCTCTCGTCTCAGATCGCCTTCTACTGTATAGCCTTCCATTG